>JAKFUN010000097.1 GCA_021732675.1 Phycisphaerales bacterium | reverse complement strand
TCCGCTGACCCCGCGCCGAGGCCCGGCCCGCCCGCGACCATCGCCCCGATCTCGCTCCGAACCCAACTGGCCAAACTCCCCCCCGGGTGGGGCCGACGCCACGCTCGTCTCAGCCGCGGCTTCATCAACCCGGAAACTCGGCTCCAGGAACTTCAACGTGTACGGAACTCCGGTTCGCTTCGAGTTGGCCACCAGCCACTTCTGCACCGTCTCGGTCACAAACCGCCGGGGCTCGGGCTGATTAGTCGTCACCACCAGGCGGCACATGATCCGCCGATGCTCGGCGATCCCCGCCGGCTCGGTGAGTGTCGCCCCCGGATCTGCAAACCCGCCCCCGGCGCCGGCCGGTGCCCCGGGAGCCTCATAGCTCGTCTCGAACCGAACCAAGCTAAACGCCGGCTGGGCAGGAACTTCGGCGATCTTCAGGGAGGTCGCCCAGGTCTCGGCAGCCTTGTTCGCATCCGCGAAGATCGCGTAGAGATCCGAGGAGAGGTACTGGAAGGTGCCCTTGTAGTCCTTGAGCGCCGCGGCGTTGGCCGCCCGGAAGTCCGGCTCGCCCGGATTGGTCACGCCGGCCGAGTTGGCCGCGGCCTTCAGCTTGTCAGCGCTGCTGATCGCCGTCTTGATGATCTGATCCGGCGAGTGGTTGGCGACATCGAAGTAATCACGAAGCGGGCCCACGAAGAAGGCCCCGCCAGCGAGGGCGGCGACCCCGGCCGCCAGCCCGAACCAAGGCACCTTTTCCTTCCACATCGCCTTGCGCAAAACGTTGGTAGGCATGAGGTTGCCCCCAACGCTGTTGAGCCCAAGCCCCTGCAGGGCCAGGCCGTAGGCCGTGACCAACTGCAACGAAACGTCGTTCAGCGCCGCCGTCTTCTCCGGGCTGGCCTGCGTCCCCTCCAATTTGATTCGCTTGAACTCCTCGACGCGATACACGTCGATGGAAAGCTGCTGCTTCAGGTACTTACGCAGGCCGGGCAGGGCAAAAGTGCTTCCCACGCCGATCAGGCGGGTCAGTTCGACGTCCTTATTAAGGCTCTGGAAATAGCCAATGGAGCGCTGAATGTCAGAGGCGAGGTCGGTGAAGACCGGGCGCATGGCCTGGAAGACCTGCCGCGCGTGGCGGGAGTCTTCGGCTTCACGCTTCAGCTTCTCCGCTTTGGGATAACTGAGCTGGAACTGGCTGACCAAGGCGTCAGTAAACTGATGCCCGCCAATGGGGAAGGTCCGGACCCACATTTTCCCTGGGGTCGCGATCACCAAGTCCGTCGAAGTCGTGCCGACGTCGACGATGATCGTGCCGGGGGTTTTGTCATCGAACTGCAAGTCGTACGCCAGCGCGTTGTACAGTGCGATGGGTCCGAGAACCACGTAGTTGGGGTTCAGCCCCAGGTCCGCGAGCATCTGCAAGCGCTCGGTCACCCGATCTTTGGTGACGGCAAAGATGCCGACCTCGACATCCGGGGATGCCGGGCTGACAAAGGTCTGATAATCCCACTCGACCTGCTCAAGCGGGAAGGGGATCTGCTGCATCGCTTCATACCGCACCACGCCCGCCACCCGCTTGGGCTCGACCGGGGGGAGCTTGGCAAAGCGGGCAAAGCCGGCGTGCCCGGGCATCGAGACCGCGACGCTGGCTTTGGAAAGGTCATGCTGGCTGGTCAGCGCGCCCAGGGAAACCCGCAGAACGTCATTGGCGTCAACCCCCGGGGTGGAGAGAGGCTTGGGGTGCTGAATGACGGCGTATTCGGCGATGCGGGCTCCGCCTTCGCCGACGGCTTCCAGCTTGATGGCCTTGATGCCGGAGGCACCGATTTCAATTCCCCAGCAAACGCTGCTTGAAGGCATGACGTACCTCGCGATCGAACCCCACGCGAACCCCGGCGAACGCCACATGGCATCCTCCCGGGTGCGGGGGGTCGGATGTTACACGCTCCCGGGGGCCAGCGAAAGGCCCGAGCCCGGAAAGGTGTCTGGTGAGGATACGGAAATCTCGGGCCGATCGTTCCGTTGGAAGCGTCACGGGTGTGTAACGACTTGCGCAGGGTGGCCGCGACGGCCGACGGATGAATCTAGGTGAATCGCACAAATCGGTGGCGCCGGGCATGAGAAGCGGCGCATGAATGTCGCTGGCCTCAGCAGGTCGAACGCGAACCCTCACGATTCTCTGGTAAGCTCTCCGAATGCCCTCCTCAGACACCAATGCCGACGCACTCTCGTCCGCAAGCGCGGCCCCGGTCGGCAGCGGCGACTACGAGGTCCGGCCGGGCGAGTGCATCCACTCCATCGCCTTCGATCATGGGCTCTTCTGGGAAACCATCTGGAACCACCCCGACAACTCCGAGGTGAAAACCCAGCGCAAGAGCCCCTCGCTCCTCATGCCTGGGGATCGCCTCACCGTCAGGCCCCTCGAACAAAAAAAGGAAAGCCGCCCCAACGAAGCCCGCCACAAGTTCAAGCGCAAAGGGGTCCCCGGCAAGCTTGTCCTCATCCTGATGCGCCCCCAGCAAGACGATCGCCACCAGGACGGGACCGACCCCAACGCCTCTCCCAGCGGCAGCTCCCAAGACCCCGACCCCATCGACCCAAAGCCCCAGGAACCCTGGGCCAACGCCCCGTGGACCTGCGATGTCGATGGCACGCTCTTCAATGGCACCACCGGCTCGGACGGCAAGATCGAACTCAGCATCAGCCCGGGGGCCAAGCAGGGGAAGTTGGTCATCGACACCGACAAGCCGACCCAGCGGGTCATCATGCTCAACCTAGGCGGGCTGGACCCACCCGACTCGCTCAAGGGCGTCATGCAACGCCTGCGGAACCTGGGCTTTCAGCCCGGCAGTGGCGACCCCCCCGGCCCCAACGACACCCAAGGTCAGGCCCAGGTGCGCGGCGCCATCGAGAGCTTTCAGGTCGCCAATGACCTGGACAAAACCGGCAAACTCAACGACCAGACCATCGACAAACTCAAGGAGATTCACGGGAGCTAGACGCACATTGATGGCGGGGTGAGTTCAAGTTCGAGCGCCACGCTGACCCCCGCTGGCGCTTCGGGCTCGTAAGGGCGGATCTTCAACGCACAGACAGGTTCACGAATGCGCAACTTCCGAATCAGACTGACGCAAGTCGCCTTCCGATCCCCTTTTACCCGCGGGCCGGAGCAGATGCGCTTCACGGCCACCGTCGACGGGGTGGCCTTTGGGCCGGTGGGCGGGTTTTCGCGCAGTTGCGACAACCGGAGCGTGGTGGCGTTGCCCGACTTCAACACCCTGATCGACTTGGACGCCCGGCCCATCGAGAACGGCAAACCCAAAGCGGTGGACGTGGAGTTGACCATTCAAAGCGACGAGCCGGGGGGCAGCCGCGTGATCACGTTGAGGCATTCGTTCCGCTATCCGTTCTTTGCTCGGAACGGGAGCACGACACATGCCTCGGCGATCATGTCCTGGCGATTCGAGCAGGAACTGAGTCTGATCGGGCCGGACGGATTGATGGATCCGTTCGCGGATCTTTGCCGCGAGAGCCCGGACGGGCCGATGGAGTCAACGCTGGGCTCCCCGGAGACGCGGATTCATGTGGAGGCCCACCCGGTATTGCCCCACCGGGGCGGGTGTACGCCGCGCCGCCCTGCCTTCCCCCCCGGCACCCCCTCGGCCTTCACGGCCCAGGGCGGGGCCAGGCGCGTCGACCTCGCCAACGGCGAACAAAACGTCATCTGGAACCCGGCGGTCATTCCCATCATGCCCCGGGGCACGACGCTGGACGCGACCAACTGCTCAAGGTTCAAAGTCACCTACTACCGCCCGGACACCCTCAACCTGCTGGAGGCCGGGGATGATCGCCTCGAGTGGCGGGTGCAGCCCCTGACCAATGGCGAGGCCACGTTCTTTGGGCCGGTGAATGGGCGGGTGTGCTCGCTGCACGGGGTTCGCGAGGGCGAGGTGATGCTGGAGCTTCGGTATCGCGGGGCGGTGGTGACTGTCTACCGGGCGCTGGTGGCGCCGCTGATCTCGATCCCCTCGCGCATGACGATTTTGCACGTGGCTGCGACCGACCCGGCGTACACCAATGCCGCCGACGCGGCCATGCGCCCCAACGTCACCCCCGCGATGGTCGCCGGGCACCTCACGCTGGCGAACAAGTACTGGTGGCAGGCGGGGATTTCGTTGTATCGATCGCGGTCCACGGCCATCGGGCGCTTGCCCGCGGGGGTAACGGCTGCCAACGTTGCGGCGACGGCGTATCGCGGCGTCTTCATCGCCCAGGTCCCCGCCGCCCTCACCATCAACATCGGGGGCAACGAGGGCGACGTCGGCTCGCTCAACGCCATCGACCTGGTCGCCAACTTTACCTACGGCATCAGCACCGCGGATGGCATCACCCTGGGCGAGGCGTGCCTGCGCGAAACCCAAGGGCGGGCCACGATCAACGACCGCGGAACGCCCAGCACCAGTTGGGCCCGCCCCAGCGGCGTGCCCCCCGATGACAGCGCCGGCACCCAAACCATGAACCTGCGCCAAAACGGGGTCTACAACGCGACCCTCGGAGGCGTTCACAACCTCTACGCCATGTACCTTCGCAATCACGCCAGCCGCTTTGAATACGTCAACACCTTGGCCCACGAGCTTGGCCACATCTTGAACCTCGGGCACCGGGGCGGGACCGCCGCGACCCCGCCGGCGGTGGATGATGGGCTCCACTGGCCCCAGGAAGAAAACATCATGCACGCGAACAACCCCTCCACCATCGCCCAGGACATCGACATCATTCAGGCCAAGGCGGCCCGGGCGAGCAAGCTGTGTACCCGGACTCGGGCTTGAGCCAAGGGGGAGGGGGGACTTACCACAGAGGCACAGAGGCACCGAGAAGACAGGCAGCAGAGGAAGGGAAACAGGAAAGTCCAGAGAGCGAAAGAGAGAAAAGGAGAGAGCGAGATCAGGAAAGCAAACAGAGATCGCGCAGCGGCGCAGAGCGTGTGGGTAATGTTGTTTGGGTTTTTAGTATTGCTCGAGTGGCCAGGGCACCGAGTTGGGACGCCGGGCGAGTTGCTCGGGCGTCACGAGCGCGGCGGATGGGTCGTCGGACCGATTGGGACATCGAGCGTGAAGTATGACACATGAGCCGACTGCTATTGAGGTGCTTCGAGATTCGTCCGATCCCGCGGCTCTGACCAAAGCCGCCCAGGAGTTGGCCATCTCCAAGGACGCCCCTTCCCTGGAGGCGCTGCGCGCAGCCCTCGAGAGCCCGAAGTTCCTCGACACGATCGACCCGCCCGCCAAGCCCCCGGCGTCGCGCCTGGGAATGAAACTGTGGAAGATCCTTCGCTCGCTGAGCGACAACCCAGATCCCAAAGCACGGGGTGTGATCGACTGGCTGACCAAGTCACCCGCCTACCAGAAGCACATCGCGCGGGTGGATCTGCTGCTGGAAGCCACGCAGGAGGTACGCCCACCCAGCGCGGACATGGTGAACTATTGGAAGGCCTACGCCGGCGCCAACGACTTGCACGCGCCGGTGTTGCAGCGGATTCTGCTGGTCAATGGCTCCCCCGAGGCGCTGGCGATCTTCCGGGGAATGATGGCCAACGGGGGCTTCCCGCCCGAGCGGCGCATCAGCTGGATCCGGGCTGGCGTGCCTCGATATCGAAACGACGCGAGCTACCTCGCCATGGTCAAGAGCCTGGTCGAGGACAAACTCGTCGCCCCGGAGGTTCGCCTGGGCGCGGTGGAATCCGTCTTTGATTGGGATGAGGAATGGGGGCCAATCCACGGGCCCAATGTCTACACCCCGCCGCTCCGAGCCCTCGCCCCGAAAGCGGCCCGCCAGGAAACTCGCGAGGTAGCCAAGGCGGCCCGCGCCGGACTCTCCATCCCCACGGTGCTCGACGGCAAGATTACGGCCGTGCTCACGCAACTGGATGGGCTTGATGCTGGCGAGAAGCCCCCCGGGGGATAACGAAAAACCCCCGGGCGTCGGCCGGGGGTTGAGGATCCGCGAAACTTCTTGGCTCGCCCCTTGGACGCAGCCGCGGGTTTACTTGCAATCGAAGAGTTCGATCTCGAAGATCAGGTCGGCCTTGGCGGGGATGACCGGCGGGCGGCCGGCTTCGCCGTAGGCCAGGGCGTAGGGGATGGTCAGCTTGCGCTTGCCGCCCACCTTCATGCCGGGAATGCCTTCCTGCCAGCCCTTGATGAGGCGGTTGAGCGGAAAGGTCGCGGGCTGGCCGGTCTTGTAGGAGGAGTCGAACTCCTTGCCGTCGAGGAGGGTGCCGCGATAGTGGATGGTCACGGTGGCGCCCTTGGGGCACTCTTTGCCGGTGCCGACCACAAGGTCTTCGATCACGAGGCCGTCGGCGGTCGTCACGGGGGCGGGCTTGGTCACTGCGGGCTCCTTAGGGGTTTCGGCGGGCTTGGGAGTTTCCGCCGGCTTGGCGGGGGGTTCAGCGGGCTTGGGCGCATCGGCCGGCTTGGTTTCGGCGGGCTTGGGCGCGGGCGGCTTGGATTCAGAAGAGGCAGAGTTTGAGCAGGCAGAGAGCCCGGCAAGCAACGCGGCCAGCGAAAGACCCACAAGTGCGAAATGGCGAGGCATCAGCATTCTCCAGTTAGGCAGCCAAACCGCGGCGACAAAAACAAGGCCTCGATGATAGACCGGCGTACCGGGGCGGCCAGTCGCCAGCCTCTTACAGTTCGCCCATGAGCCTGCGTCTTGCAATTTCGATGGGTGACCCCGCGGGGATCGGGCCAGAAGTGATCGTCAAGGCGTTGGCCGCAGAGTCGCGCACTGCCAACACGGGATGGGTGATAGTTGGTGCCGATGAACCGCTGCGGCGAGCAGCGCTCGCGGCGGGCCTCCCTCCCGCGTGGCGCACACTGCCCACGCTGATCCCCGGAGCAGAACCCAAGCCCGGTGAAGTGGTGTTGATTGATGATGGGCGCGGGCCTTGGAACACCGGAACCTCGCGCGAAGCGGGCCAGGCGTCGTACGCGTGGGTTTCGCAGGCCATCGCGCTGGCCCAACTTCGTCCAGGAGACCCCTGGCGAGTGGACGGCGTCGTCACCGGGCCGATCAGCAAGCAGGCGTGGGCGCTGGCCGGGCACAGCCGCTACCCCGGACATACCGAACTCTTCGCAGAGCGATTCGGCGTCGATGACTTCGCGATGATGTTCATGAGCGGAGTGATGAATGTTATTTTGGCGACGGTGCATGTGCCCTTGTTGCGGGTGCCTGCGTTGCTTACCACTGCGGGCGTGCGGCGCGCCATCTCGCTAGGGGCCGCCAGCCTCAAGGCCCGCGGCTTCCTTTCGCCCCGAATCGCAGTGTGCGGGCTCAATCCGCACGCCGGCGAGGAGGCTCTGCTGGGAGAGGAGGACGCTCGCGTGATCGCCCCGGCCATCCAGGCGGCTCGCGCACTGGGTGCGGATGTCAGCGGGCCATTCCCCGGCGATACCGTGTTTTTGGACGCCATCGATCGGCCCGGACGCCCCCGCCGCTTTGATCTCGTCGTCGCCATGTATCACGATCAGGGATTGATCCCCTTCAAGCTGCTCGCCCGCGACGAGGGCGTGAATGTGACCGTTGGCCTACCCACCGTGCGCACGAGCCCAGATCATGGCACCGCGTTTGATATCGCCGGAAAGAACCTGGCCGACCCCGGAAGCATGGGCGCAGCCATGGACCTGGCCATCGAGTTGGCACGACGCCAAGGCCACTGAGCGAACGCGATACGCATCGCCACTGAAACGCGGGCGGCCTGGGTGGCCCGGCGGTCCCCGTCGGCTTTCAGCGTCTTCTGTTTTCTTCCTGGGCTTCGCCCGAGTTTCCGTGTTGGGTCGCGAGAGTGTTTGAAAATTCAGTGAGAAACGAATGCACGATCAACCTTCGGGTGTGCTTTTTGGTATACTGAATGACAGAGCCGCCGGCTGATGAACTTGCCGTTGCATGACTTGCAGTCTCGCGGGCGATGATCTCGGGGAGGAGCCTTCATGCGCATCTTTGCATTTGTTCGGAACCAGACGCACGCGAGCGGCACGTCAATGGCGTTGGTTGGGGCGTGGCTGCGCCCGCTGATGGCGATGCTGGCCGGGGTGTTACTGGCGAGTGTTTCCCACGGGCAGTGCCCGGCTTCGTGGAACTCCGTTCCCGCGTTGCCCCGACTTAACGGCGCGGTTCGGGCGATCAGCTCAGTCTCTCAGGGCCCGAGCTTCATCGGTGGCGACTTCACGGTTATCGGCGATATGTTCGTCGACCACATCGCATGGCGCCCACATGGCACCTCACCCTGGCAAGCCGCCAGCGGCGGCACCAACGGACCGGTGTACGCCATCGCCTCCATCTCCAGCACGCAGTTTTTGGTGGGCGGCTCCTTCGATATCGCCGGTGGCGTGCCGGCCCGCAACATCGCACTCTTCACCACCACCACCGGGCAGTGGTCCGCCTTGGGTCATGGCACAAGCGGGCGCGTCAACGCCATCATCGTGAGTGGCGCGGAGGCAGCGGCGTACGTTGGCGGCTGCTTCACCATTGCGGGTGGCATCAACACCGGGAGCGTTGCCCGCCTCTCGCTCGCCAACTTCGAATGGTCCGCGCTGGCTCAGGGCGTGTCGGGCGATTCCGCATCCTGCGTCAACGCACTGCTCCAGCCCTATCCGGGAAGCCCCACCCTGATCGTGGCCGGCGCCTTCTCGACTGCCGGAGGCATTCCCGCCAGCAACATCGCTCGCTACGAGCCCGACGCGAACGCCTGGGCCCCGGTGGGCCGCGGCACCAACGGCCCGGTGCTGGCCTTGGCACGCGCGTACCAGGGGGTCATGGTCGGCGGCGAGTTTACTCAGGCCGGCGGAATGCTCGGGACCAATCACCTAGCCATGTGCAACCCGCTTGGCGGCGCGTGGTCGGCCCTGGGCAACGGCATCCCCGACGTCGTGACCGCGATCGCAGGGGACAACTACCCGATCATCGCCACCTCGCGCGCGGCCGATGGCGGCGCGGGGACCAATCTCTGGGCCGTCACGGTTTTTCCCAGTGTGTACGCCCCGCCAGCGCCCCTCGCCAGGGGCCCAGATGGACCGATCTACGTCATTTCATCTCCCGGAGTGACTGACACCATGTACGGCGGGAGCTTCGCGTCCGTAGACGGCGACTCCTCCATTGCGTTCCTGGCCACCGGCGGGTATCGCCGGCCCGGGAGCAACCAGGAACCCTGGGCGCCAGTTCCCGCAGTCGGCTTCGGTGGCGCCGCCGTCCGCGCCATCGCCTTGGCGAGGCCTGGATTGGCCGTCGTCGGCGGCGATTTCTCTCGCTACGGGCCCGAGCGACTCACCGGCGTCTCGCTGTACAGTCTGTATTCCGACGCACTATTCACCGACTCCTACACCCAGATCGCCCCGGGCCCGGGGGGCTCCGTGAACGCCTTGCTCGTGCCATCACCCGAGGGGATCATCGCCGGAGGCGACTTCTCTCTGGCTCAGGGCGACCAGGCCAACTTCATCGCGCGCTATTCGTTCTCGAGCCGCACTTGGTCGTCGCTCGGCGCGGGGGTTGATGGGCCGGTCTTCGGGCTCGCGTCGCTCGGAAACCAGGAAGTTGTCGCGATGGGCGGGTTTGCCTTGGCGGGAAACACCAGCGCCGCGAACATCGCCGCGTTCAACCTCGCCACCTCAACATGGCGGGCGCTGGGGGCGGGCCTGAACGGGGACGCGCTCGCCGGTGTGGTCCGCCGTTCGGGCGAACTGGTTGTAACCGGACGGTTCAGCGCTGCGGGAGGCGTTCCCGCCCAGCACGTCGCCCAGTTTGACCCGGCCACCAACACCTGGACCTCTCTGGGTGCGGGGCTGGGTGGGCCTGGACTCGCGGCCCTGATTCTGCCGGATGGTGATCTCGTCGTCGGTGGCGCTTTTTCCCATGTCGGCACGGTCGCGGCCCGCAACATCGCCCGCTATTCCTTCGCCGCCGGAACCTGGTCGAACTTGGCGGATGGGCTCAACGGCGCGGTCCGGTCGCTTGGCATCAACGCCAGCGGCGACCTCGTGGCCGGGGGCGACTTCCGATCCCCCGACGGGAAAAACGCCGTGGCTCGATTCTCCTTCGCGTCGCAAGCGTGGTACCCCATCTCCAACGGCGTTCCCGGCAGTGTGTCGGCCCTGCTGACGCTCAACACCGGCACCATCATCACCGGCGGCACCAGGACCGACCTCGCCGGACTACCCCAGGCGACTTTGGCCGATTTTTCTGACGGAACGCCCTACGTCGTGATCGAGCCGGCTTTGATCGAGATTTGCCCGGGGCACAACTTCAGGCTCCGCGCCAGCGCGTCCAGCACTCGGGCAACCCACGTCACCTTTCAGTGGCGAAAGAGCGGCGTGCCGCTCGATCCGGTGAGCTTCCCCGGCTCCAACACGGTCGAGCTCACCATCTCCAACGCCGGCGACCAGTCCGGAGGCTTGTACGACTGCGTCGTGTCGACTGACTGCGGCTCCACCATTTCCGAGCCCGCCGAGGTGATCGTCCTCGACCCAGATTCCGCGCCCTGCCAGGCGATCGCCTGCGACCCGGACTACAACCAGGACGGCAACGCGGACATACACGACGTCGAATCTCTTTTTAACATCATTGGCAGTGGCGACAACCCAACTGGCCGAGACCCAGACTTCAATCAAGACGGAAACGCCGACCAGGGCGACATCGACGCCCTCGTCAACACCATCGCCGGCGGCGGGTGCCCGTACTAAAGCAATGTGCGCTCATGTCTCGCGATGTGCGAGCACGAGCCCGAATCGCCAGCGAGGGTCACGGTGACACCAACCTTGGCGAGCCCCCCGCAATCGAAAACCCACAACAACAAGGCCCGGCGCGTCCAACGCGCCGGGCCTTTGAGTTATTCACGAAGGATCGATCGCCTTACACCCGCTTGGCAACTCGCGCGGCGAAGGTTGGCACCCCGTCCCCCTTCTCGAACATGTCCGCGAACTTGAAGCCCTTGCGGCTCTTCCACTGGGCGCGGTGGTAGGCGTCGCTGGCGAGGATCGGGAACAACGCCGACAGCTCGCCGAAGACCATCTGCTCGTGCACGACGTCGACCTTGCCCCACGAGCAAGCCTCGCGAAGAGTGGAGCCGCTGAGCGCGCCGTCGCGGCTGTCAGCAACCGTCATCTGGATGGCGTACTTGTGCATGCCGATGTCGCCACGGGCTTTGCCGCCCTTGCGCTCGTTGAGAAGTTCGGCGGCCACCACGATGTCCTGGGCGAAGTTCTTGGGCACGCCGCCCCCGAGCATGAGCAGGCCGGTGTCCTTGCAGGCGAGTTTGATGTCGGTGAGTTCGCGGAAGTCCTTGCCGCTGTCGAAGGCGACCTGGCCCCGGCCTTCTTCGATGGCTTCGGTCTGCTGGAGGACGATGCCAAAGCCCGCCGAGCAGTCGCTGAACGCGGGCACAAAGATGGGGACTCGCTTGAGGTACGCCGTCTTCACCAGGCTCTGGTTCTTCGCGAACTTCGGGGTGTTGGCGAGGTACGCCCCCATCGCCTCGATGAACTCGCGGCTGCTGTACGCCCCCGGCGCGAAGGCATTGAAAATCTCGTGCGTGGCGGCGTCGCAGGCGCGAAGGTCGTCCTCGTTGATGTAGGTGTCGTAGATGCGATCGATCATCATGTCGCGCAGCGTCATGTCGTCCACCGGCGGGGCCTCGGGGCTGCCCGGAGCGATGTAGTGCTTGAAGCCCAGGCCCTCAAAGAAGTCCTGATCGACGATGTTCGCCCCGGTAGAGACGATCGCGTCGATCATGTTGTTCTCAAGCAGCGTGATGATGGCCTTCTTCAGGCCCGCCGAGATGAGCGAGCCCGCCAGCGTCAGAATCACCGCGCACTCTTTGTCCTTGAGCATCATCGAGTAGATGTCCGCGGCGTTGGCCAGCGTGCGGGCGCTGTAGGCCATCTGCTTGTAGCTCTTGATGACCGGGCGGGCATCAAACGCGGTGATGTCGATGTGGGTGATCGGGCGCGAAAGGAGTTCTTTCTTGGTCCAGGTGGTCATGGGTGCTCCAGTGGGGGCTCGGCGAAGGCTCGCACAAGAAGCCCCGGCCTGAGAACGCCGGGGAACGAATGCAGAACTTCTCCAATACCCCAACAAACGCGGCCAACCCCCCTTGGCCCGAATGTGCATGTGGTCGCGGGGGTGACGCGACGCACGAAGAATAGCGCGGCCAGATCGTCGCGGCCTTCGAACCCCGCAAGCTTCCCCACACAAACCCAAAGTTCGAACGGTCGGCGAACTTGACTTTTGCCCGCCGCGTACCACCATAGAGGCAGCCATGACATGCGATCGGGGCCAATTTTGTTGTTGTCGGCGGCGTGCCCGTCACGCCTGACCAACTTCGCTCCCGGCGGCCTTCTGTCGCCCTGCCCGGCCTGCGTTCGCCCGCATATCTCAGATTTGTCTGCTCCGCTCTCAGGAAGCCAGGAGGCCACAATGCCTACCAACCAGTCGCATGCGGATCGCCCGGCTGACCTATCGGCCCGCGTCTTCGATTCTGTGTTGCAAATGCTCCCCAGCGAGGCCAACCCTACCCCCTTGGTCAAACTCCACGCCCTCGTCCCCCCCGGCAGCACCCTCTACGCCAAGCTCGAGTGGATGAACCCCTTCGGGTCCGTCAAGGACCGGGCGGCATGGGAGATGATGCGCGACCTCGAGCAGCGCGAACAGCTGGGCCCCTCCAAGCCCGGCCGGGGAATCGTCGAACCCACCAGCGGCAACACCGGGCTCTCGCTGGCCGCCCTCGCCAGCCTGCGCGGCTATCCCATGCGGGCCGTCGTCCCTTCCAAGGTGCCCGACGAAAAGAAAGCCCTGCTCCGCCTCGCTGGTGCCGAGGTCGATGTCACCACCGACGCCCTTTGCCCGCTGCCCGGCAGCGAAGACGGCGCCATCGGCCTCGCCCGCACCTACGCGCGGGCTCAGGGTGACAAATACGTCATGCCCAATCAGTACGAAAACCAGGCCAACGCCAAAGCCCACGAGCGCACCACCGGCCCGGAGATCTGGCGGCAGACCGGCGGGCGCGTTACCCACGTCTTCTGCGCGCTGGGCACGGTTGGCACCGCCACCGGGCTGGCTCGGTTTCTGCGAGCGAAGAACCCGGGCGTCAAGATCATCGCCGTGCAGCCCAGCCCGGGGCACGATGTCCCCGGATTGCGCAACGTCTCGGAGCTCAGCGTGAGCAAGCTCTTTGATCCCAGCCTCATCACCGAGATTTTGGAGATTCCGCACGAGCTGGCGTACACCCAGGCGGCCGCCCTGTTCCGGCGCGAGGGCCTGCGGGCCGGGCCGTCGTCGGGGCTCATCTTCGAGGGCGCCCGGCGCATCGCCGAACGCGACGGCGTGGACATGGGCGTGATGATCTTCTGCGACGACGTCTTTAAATACATGAGCAGCATGCGCAAGCACCTGCCGGAGCTTGGTGAGTTCAATCAGGAGGGGCAGTAATGGCGTCGCCTCAGCAACTGAGCTTCCCCATCTCGTGGCACAGGCGTCCCGCCCGTACCCAGCCACCCTTCCTTTTCGACCACGCCGCTCACCCTGCCACCTGTGCTCGATGTTGACCTAAGCGAGGAGGGGAAGAGCAAAGAAGTAGATATGGAAAGACACAGGCCAGAGGCCTGTGCCACGAGATTGTGAAGGAACGGAAAGAACCACCCGGGCCCATCGCCCGACACTTTGGAGCATTCACCCATGCCGTACGCCCAGCCCGATGTCCTCGTCTCCGCCGCCTGGCTCCTTGAACACCTCAAGGACCCCACCATCCGCATCGTCGAGGTGGACGTCGACCCCAAGCAATATCACGCCGGGCACATCCCCGGTGCGATCGGCCTTGACTGGGCCAAGGACCTGCAAGACCCCGTCAACCGCGACATCCCCACCCAGGCTCACCTCGAAACCCTGCTCGGCACGCGGGGCGTCAGCGCCGACCACACCATCATTCTCTATGGCGACGCCAGCAACTGGTTCGCCGCGTACGCCTTCTGGCTCCTCAAGCTCTACGGCCACAAGGACGTCCGGCTCCTCGACGGCGGGCGCTCCAAATGGCTCGCCACCGACACCCTGCCCATGACCAACGACGTGCCCAAGCACGCCCCCACCACCTACAAGGCCCAGCCCCTCGACTCGGCCTACCGCGCCCGCGTTACCGAAGCCCTCGAAACCAGCCAGAAGACGAAGACCGCCGCCGGCCAGCTCGTCGACGTTCGCTCTCCCGACGAGTTCACCGGCAAGGTCATCGCCCCCCCCGGCATGACCGAAACCGCCCAACGCGGCGGGCACATTCCCGGGGCCGTCAGCGTCCCCTGGGGCACCGCCGTCAACCAAGACGGCACCTTCAAAAGCCCCGACGAACTCCGCTCGATCTACGTTCAGGCCAAGGCCCTGAAGGCCGAAACGCCCACCATCGCCTACTGCCGCATCGGCGAGCGCAGCAGCCACACCTGGTACGTGCTCAAGTACTTGTTGGGCTTCAAAAACGTGAAGAACTACGACGGAAGCTGGACCGAATACGGCAGCATGATTGGAGTTCCCATCGAGCGCGACGCTCAATGAGAAATGGCTAAAGGTCAACTTGCTAAATTCGAAAAAGGCACCCGATCACCAGTGCTTTGTCCGAATTTAGCAATTTAGGACTTTAGCAATTTCCACGCGCCGCGCGTCCGCCCCCACCGGCGTCACTGTCACGCGGATCAGCCGCTCGCCCCGCGGCAGCGCCCCCT
>JAKFUN010000232.1 GCA_021732675.1 Phycisphaerales bacterium | reverse complement strand
TTACATTGCCAAGTTGGAATTTCGTGAACGGCGTGGGTCGCTGCGGTTTTCACCCACGCACGCCTGGGCCCACTCACCCGAAGAGGCCTTAGACCCCCGCTCGCAGTCTGCTACGCTCGCCCAAACCACACGCCCCCGGAGCCCCACGATGACCGACCTCGCCACCATCCGCACTCGCCTTGCCGCCATCGACCAGTCGCATCTCCTCAACTTTTACCCGACGCTGACGGCGGGGGAGCAGCAGTCGCTGGTGAGGCAACTGGCGAGCCTCCCGCTGGAGGACATTCCCGCGCTGATCGATGGCTATGTCCGGCGCAAGCCAGCGTTTGTGTTGCCTCGGGACGTGGCACCTGCGCCGTACTACCCGCATGATGCTGGGACGGGGAGCAAGCGGTGGGACAAGGCCAAGGCAGAGGCGGCGGGCGAAGCGATCATCCGGGCCGGGCAGGTCGCGGCGTTTGTGGTGGCCGGTGGTCAGGGCTCACGCCTGGGCTACGAAGGCCCCAAGGGTTGCTACCCCGCAGGGGCGGTCACGGGCAAGCCGCTGTTTCAGATCTTCGCGGAGAACATTCTGGGCATTCACGATCGCTACGGGGTGTGGGCACCTTGGTACATCATGACCAGCCCGCTGAACCACGAGGCGACGCAGAGTTTCTTTGAGAGCCACAAGTACTTTGGGCTACCGCGGGATGTGGTGCAGTTTTTCCCGCAGGGGGTGATGCCCTCGCTGGACATCGGCACGGGGAAAGTGCTGATGGCGAGCAAGTCGGAGGTGGCGACGAACCCGGATGGGCATGGAGGGTGCATTCGGGCGCTGCACGCGAGCGGCGCGTTGGCGGCGATGCGATCCCGGGGCATCAAGCACCTGTCGTACTTCCAGGTCGACAACCCGACAGTGCGGGTGATCGACCCGGTGTTCATCGGCCTGCACGCGAGCGCGGGTGACAGCAGCGGGGAGATGTCGAGCAAGATGGTCCCGAAGGTGTCGCCGGAGGAGAAGGTCGGAGTGTTCTGCCACGCGGGCGGCAAGACGCAGGTGCTGGAGTACTCCGACCTCCCGATGGAGCTACAGCGGGAGCGCCAGCCGGACGGCACGATCAAGTTCATCGCGGGCTCGATCGCGATTCACGTCATGGGGGTGGAGTTCATCCATCGCCTGGCGACGGATGAGGCGTTTGGGCTTCCGTACCACCGAGCGGAAAAGAAGATCCCGTGCGTTGACCCATCGACTGGCGCGGCGATCACGCCGGGAGCGAACAACGGCGTGAAGCTGGAGAAGTTTGTCTTTGACGCGTTGGAGCTGTGCAAGGCGAGCATTGTGCTGGAGACGGACCGGGTGGAGGAGTTTGCACCGATCAAGAACGCGACGGGCGCTGACAGCCCGGAGAGCAGCCGCCAGTTGCAAACGTTGCGGGCGGCGCGTTGGCTTGAATCGTGCGGGGTGGCGATTCCGAAAACGGCCGGGGGCGAGCCGGACTGCGTGCTGGAGATCTCACCCCGCAGCGCCACCAGCGCGGGGGAACTCAAGCAGGTCAAGCTCCCCAAGGCTATCGAACGCGGGGCGAAGGTGGCGCTGTAAAGGTGGCGTTCTCATCGCCAGGTCGGGGACGGCCTGAGAGCTTGTGCGCATGTTCGAGCACGTGGCACCGACCCAAGGCCACACCGAGGAAGCCCAAGGCGACCTCCTCGGGGGCACGGTTCTAGGCCCGCACCGTGCGCTGTTCGATCCGCTTGACGCTCGTGGTCTGCACGACGCGATGCACAAAGCTGCCCGGGGTGTGGATCTGGTCGGGCTCGAAGGTGCCGGTCGGCACAATCTCTTCGACTTCCGCGAGCACCATGCGGGCGGCGGTCGCCATCATCGGATTGAAGTTCCGCGCGGTTTTGCGATACACGAGGTTTCCGAACTCGTCGGCCTTCCAGGCCTTTACCAGCGCCAAATCGCCAAACAGCCCGGTCTCCATCACATATTCGCGCTTCAGCCCCGGCGCGGGCACCGCCACGTCACCCTTTCCCGCCGGGCGATTGTGCTGACGTGTGTCGTCGCGGGGGCGGAAGAACTCGCGGGTTTCCTTGCCGTCGGCGACGACGGTGCCGACGCCGGTGGCGGTGAAGAAGGCGGGGATGCCGGCGCCGCCGGCGCGAATGCGTTCGGCGAGGGTGCCCTGGGGGTTGAACTCGACCTCGAGGTCGCCGCTGAGGAACTGTTTTTCGAAGGTGGCGTTCTCGCCGACGTAGCTGGAGATCATTTTGCGGATCTGGCGGGTTTGAAGAAGCAGCCCCAGGCCCCAGTCGTCGACGCCGGCGTTGTTGGAGACGCAGGTGAGGCCTTTGACCCCGCTATCGCGGAGGGCGAGGATGAGCTGCTCGGGAATGCCGCAGAGCCCGAAGCCGCCGACCATGACGGTGATGCCGTCCTGGAGCACGCCGAGGGTGTTGAGATCTGCGAACGCCTCGGCGGAGCTGGAGAAAACCTTCTTGGTCATGGTTTGGAAGTCTAGAGCGGGCTGGCGTGCCTGGCTTGGCCCGGGCGGGATGGCCCGGTCGCCTGGATGACCGGCCCGGGCACCCTCCCTCGTTGTTCCCCCAAGGCTTCGGCCAGCAAAAAAGAAAGCGGGCCCCTGAGGGGTTCCTCAAGGGCCCGGCGAAGTTCAGAGGTCACGTCCGCTGATTAGCGGCGACGGCGACGAGCGGCCAGCCCGCCCAGGCCCAAGAGGGCTAGCGCGCCGGGGGTGGGGATCGTCTCAACGATGTAGTTGTCGAGGTAGCCCACGTCGTTCGCGGTCGCGGCGGTCGAGACCTGGAAGTCCGCATCGGCCAAGCTGGCGCCCGCGCCCACGAAGGGGAGGTTGGTGGCAATCGAGATCCCATCGATGTTCAGGTCATAGGACTGCGTGGCGAAGTTGAGGAGGATTTCGAAGTTGACCCACTGGTTGGCGGCGTAGGTGGCGTTGCTGGCCAGGAAGGTGGCCGGGGCGCCGGCGGTGTTGAGGGTGGTGAGGACCGGGACGATGGTGCCGGCGTTGGTGCCCAGACCAGCGCGGGCGATGCGGCCAGCGGGGGAATAGATGTCGAGCAGGTAGCCGAAGCTGGCCGTGGAGCCCACGGTGCGGGCGAGGTCGGCGCGGACGGAGATGATCTCACCGGCGGCGGGGGTGTAGCTGATGTCGGGGAAGGTCCAGTTGGTGCCGGTGCCACCCCCGGTGGCGCGAACGGCCTGGGAGCCGCTGCGAACGACGGTGTTCTGAACAGTGAAGGGGCCGGGCGGGTTGTTGTCGAGGAGCCAGCCGTTCTGCCCGGGCAATGAGCCGAGGGTGTAGGTGGGGGCTTCGAAGCCCTGGGAATCAAAGAGGACCGCAGCGTTCGCGGAGGCCACCACGCCGGCCGAGAGGGCCGCCACAAGAGCAAACTTCATCATCTCTCTATCTCCAGTTGCTACGTCAGCGGGCCAACGCACCCGCCGCGAGCAGATTCAAGAATCGCGTCCGCGACGACCGTCGCCTACGCGCACCAATCCACGGCCACCGAAACACACGGAAGGCCGAGTCAGCCCAGATTTCAGCCAAAAGACGCACACCAGCAGTGACGCGTGCCCGGGGCGGAGGATCGCCGCCCGTAAAAACCTTCGGGATAGAACGATGTCGTTCCCGGCGGCTTGCGGGGTACCCAAGTACGCAACACTTTGTCGTCGCTCTCCGGCGAGGAACGTGCCCCGCGCGTCGTCCACAGGATGCGCTCAAACATCCGCTCCGTCAACAAAAGCAGTTGCGGAATTGCATAAAGTTTTCCTTTGCCTCGTGTTTGCGGACCAGATAACCGCTGCGGACCAGCGTCGGCACTCACTCAAACAGCTTCGTTTGCTGCTTGACGTCCTTGGTCCGCCCGTCGAGGAGCTCGAGCTGCTTGCGGATCTCGTTCACGCTGCGGAACTGGTAGTACTCGCTGGCGAATCGGATGTAGGCGACCTCGTCGATATCCCGAAGCTTCTCCATCACCTTCTCGCCGATCACCTGACTGGGCACCTCGCGATCAAACTCGCGGTGCACCACCTCGTCCACCGCATCCACCAGGCGCTGCTTGATCTCCTCCGCGATGGGACGCTTGCCGCACGCGGAGACAACTCCCCGCATGATCTTTTCGCGGTCGAAGGGCTGGCGGGCACCGTCGCGCTTCACCACCATCACCCGGGCGGCCTGCTCGACGCGCTCATAGGTGGTGAACCTTCGCCCGCACGCCAAACACTCCCGTCGCCGACGGATCGATTTCCCGGCATCGCTCGCGCGGCTATCGATCACCTTGTCATCGTCTTTGGCGCAGTATGGGCAGAGCACGCCCGCGAGCCTATCCAGTTGGCAGGGCGGCTGCCACAGAATGCGGGTACTTGGCGAACAGGGCCCAGCATCTTGGGGTATTACCTATCTTTTTGCGAACGGCTGCGGCATGACGCACCCGCAACTGGCCCAGGTCACGGCGTACGCCGCGTGCCGGTATGCTGGCGAAGCGGTTTGCGGCCGGAGGGGTGCCGCCAGAACTTCAGCAAGGGGGGGGAACCATGCTTTGGGTACTCGCGCAGTCGAACACGAGCGCCGGTGAAGACATCGGCGCGGTGATTGTCATATTGGTCTATCTGGCCATCCTGGTTCTGGTGATCGCCGGGCTTTGGAAGCTATTCACCAAGGCCGGGCAGCCTGGCTGGGCCTGCCTGATCCCCATCTACAACATCTACATACTTCTAAAGATCGTGGGCCGCCCGTGGTGGTGGCTGATCCTGATGTTCATCCCGATCGTGAGCCTGGTCGCGGGGATCGTGGTGATCTTGGACCTGGCCAAGTCTTTCGGCAAGGGAGTTGGCTTTGCGATTGGCATGATCCTGCTGGGGTTCATCTTCATCCCGGTGCTTGGCTTTGGCAACGCGCAGTATCAGGGCCCGGCTGCCGCCCGGTAGGGTCCAGTCCAGCATGAGCGCTCACTTGCCGGAACCGGAGATGACTGTGGAGCTGGGCGCCTGCCCGGCGTGCGCGTATTCGCTGCAGGGGTTGGTCCGCCCGGCACCTTGCCCGGAGTGCGGGACGGAGTTGCCCGGGCGCGCCCTGCTCGTGCACGGGGTGCCTCAGGGGATTCCTGGCGCGTCTGGTCAGATCAAGGCGGGGATGGTGATGGCGGTGATCGGTTTTTGGCTCTTGCCGCAGCTTTTGCTGCTGGTGATCGCGCCTGTCTTTGGGGGCTATGTGGCGTTGGGGGCGTTGGCGCTCAGCCCGCTGGCACTGATCGGGCTGGCCGTGATGACTCGCAAACACCAAACCGGCGTCAGCCGTTTTTTGATCTGGTCCGGTGGAATCGCCCTTGAGCCCCTCAAGCCTCGGCCCAGCGCTTCTGAAGGCCGATTGGTGATCCCGCTGGCAGGAAGCGAATCGTGCACGGTTCAGCGGGTGGGGCCGTTTTGGCGTCGGCTGGTGATCCGACGCCAAGGCGTGGGCAAGCCGCTGCTGCAGCTTGGCATCCGCTGCCCGGACACGCACACTCCGATCCTCGAAGAAGGCCTGGCCGCGAGCTTTGGTCGAGGCCCCCGCCAGTCGGCGGCGGAAGGTGCACCCGAGGCTGCGTCTGAGTATACTTCCCCGCAATGACCGGCCAAACCATCACTACGACTACCAGTCTCCAATCGCGCGGGTAACGGCCGTACCCGCCAGCATGCTCCCTCCCCAAACCCGGCCGAACGCCGGGTTTTTTCGTAGCTTCCCGGCTTTTGCTTCGCCCACCGCCGCCAGGATTTCGCCATGAACGACACCATCTCCTGCCCCAAGTGTCAGGTTGCCATGGAGGCCGGCTTCATCATCGACCGGGGTGATGCCGATCGCTCCACCGCCAGCCGCTGGGCGCCCGGCCCCCCGGTTGTCGGGTCCTTCCTGGGGTTCAAGACCGTCCAGGTCACGTGGAACCAAACCCGGGCCGCGCTGCACATCGTCACCTTCCGCTGCAGCACCTGCGGCTACCTCGAGTCGTACGCTCCCAACTCCCCGGAGAAGAAATAGGAAAACCGAAGGACACAGGCCGGAAGCCCGAGCCACAAGATGCAGTAGAAAATCCCTCCAGAATCAAGCCGCCCTCCGCTAGCTCCAATCCGAGTTTAGCCATTTAGCAGCTTAGCCCTTTAGCCATTTGCCCTGGACCCCCCCCATGCCCACCATCACCCTCCCCGACGGCAAGACCAAATCCTTCGACCACCCCGTCAGCGGCCTCGAAGTCGCCCAATCCATCGGCGCCGGCCTCGCCAAGGCCGCCCTCGCCGTCAAAATCAACGGCGAACTCAAAGACCTCTCCACCAAGATCGACCACGACTGCGCCATCGCCCTCGTGACCGCCCCCAAAGCCGGTCAACCCGCCAGCCCCGACGCCCTCTTCCTGATGCGCCACTCCGCCGCCCACGTAATGGCCGAGGCCATTCAGGACGTCCTCGGCAAAGACATCCTCCTCGCCTACGGCCCCCCCACCGACACCGGCTTCTTCTACGACATGTTCGTACCCGAAGGCAAAAAAATCTCCACCGAGCACTTCGACAAGATCAACGCCCGCATCGCCGAGATCATCGCCGAAAACCGCAACTTCTGCCGGTACGAACAATCCGCAACCGACGGTCTCTCTCGCCTCAAACACGAATCCAACAAATACAAAATCGACAACGCCGAACGCGCCCTTGGCATGCGCTCCAGCGTCTACACCGGCCAAAAGGCCGCCTTCGCCGATGCCCCCACTTCCACACCTAGCCTCTCCACCACTTCGCCACTTTCCTTCTACGCCACCGGCACCCCCGGCCACAACTGGGAAGACCTCTGCCGCGGCCCCCACGTCCCCAGCACCGGCCGCATCGGCGCCGCCCGCGTCATGTCCATCGCCTCCTCCTACTGGCACGGCGACGAAAACTCCGATCGCCTCACCCGCGTCTACGGCACCGCCTTCGCCACCCAGGCCGAGCTCGACGCCTACCTCAACCAACTCGAAGAAGCCAAGAAGCGCGACCACCGCGTCATCGGCAAGCACCTCCGCCTCTTCCACATCGACGAAGACGTCGGCCAGGGCCTCATCCTCTGGACCCCCAACGGCTCCATCATCCGCAAGGAACTCCAAACCTTCATCGCCGCCGAGCTGAAAAAACAAGGCTACACCGAGGTATTCACCCCCCACATCGGCCGCCTGGAGCTTTACAAAACCAGCGGCCACTTCCCCTACTACAAAGACTCCCAGTTCGCCCCCATCATCGAACGCCAAGCCCTCGAAGAGCTCTCCGCAACCGGCTGCACCTGCGCCGAACTCATGCACCGCGTCGAGGGCGTTTCGGCGCGCCTGGCCTCCGGCATCAACGAGCGCACCAAAGCCCAAACCATCACCCCCGACCGCGTCATGGCCGACGACAAGCTCGTCGAGGGCTTCATGCTCAAACCCATGAACTGCCCGCACCACGCCAAGATCTTCGCCAGCGCCCCCCACAGCTATCGCGACATGCCCATCCGCCTCGCCGAGTTTGGCACCGTCTATCGCTGGGAACAATCCGGCGAGCTCAACGGCATGACCCGCGTCCGTGGCTTCACTCAAGACGACGCCCACCTCTTCTGCACCGAAGACCAGATCCCGGGCGAAATCCAAGGCTGCCTCTCCCTCGTCAAGACCATCTTCGCCGTGCTGGGCATGAAGGACTATCGCGTCCGCGTCGGCCTGCGCGACCCCGACAGCAACAAGTACACCGGCACCAAGGAAAACTGGGACAAGGCCGAAGCCGCCTGCATCGCCGCCGCCGAATCCCTCGGCGTCCAGTTCTCGCGCGAACCCGGCGAAGCCGCCTTCTACGGCCCCAAGATCGACTTCGTCGTCAAGGACGTCATCGGCCGCGAATGGCAGCTCGGCACCGTGCAAGTCGATTACAATATGGCCATTCGGTTCGATCTATCTTACATCGGCCCCGACAACAAGCCCCATCGCCCCGTCGTCATCCACCGCGCCCCCTTCGGCAGCATGGAACGCTTCTGCGGCGTCCTCATCGAGCACTTCGCCGGCGCCTTCCCCACCTGGCTCAGCCCCGAGCAAGTCCGCATCCTCCCCATCTCCGAAAAATCCAACGAATACGCCGCCCAGGTGGAGCAAGCCCTGCGGGAAGCTGGCGTCCGCGTCACCACCGACACCGGCAACGACCGCGTCCAAGGCAAAATCAAAGAAGCCACCGACTGGAAAATCCCCTACCTCCTCATCGTCGGCCCCCGCGACGCGGAGACCAAGTCCGTCAGCGTCCGCGCCCGCGGCGCCGAGAAGGACTTGGGCGCGATGCCGCTGGACGCCTTTGTCGCGGCCATCAAAACCGAAATCGAAACCAAGCGGGCGGAGCTCGGGGTGAAGCCGTGACAAAGCCAATGCCTCCCACGCAGGTTTGCATGGATGATTTCCTGGAAAAGATTTACTGCGGCGAGATTGCGAAGCAATGCCGAAACGGCTTACGGGCCTATGAACGAATGATCCGAAGCGCTGGCAGTGAAGATGTGGAGGAAACCTTACAATCACTTTATGCCGTCCTGACCGCGGCAACCATCATCTCAAGACTATTAACGACACCATCCACAACCAAGAGATTCGGGCCTCCCTTGGTGAAAGATCGTGGCGAAACTCTTTCGAAGCTACTCTCCGTGCAAGATACCTCTGTCATTCACACTCGGTCACTGCGTGATCACGTGGAACATTTTGACGAACGGCTCGACCAATGGGCAGCCAGCTCCCCTAACCGCATTTTCTTAACTGATTTCATTGGACCTGCAAACCTAGTCGTAATTCAAGGCCAGAATGGACCGGTGCACCGACGCTACGACCCAGTGACTGGGACGTTCGTATTTCTCGGCGACACCATTGATCTTGTCGCAATTCGCAGTGAGCTTGTCCGTATCGGATCATCTGCCGAATCGTTCTTACATTGAGGTGTAGGCAGGATCACCAGCATAAATCTCGCGGATTTGCGGTGGGCGCAGGTATCGCGCTGATGCCTGATGAGAGCGGCTATTTCGGTCTGGGGCTCCCGACGGCCTAACATTAGCTGCCTTCGTATGAATGTGGTACTCTGACCGGCTTGGGTGCCAGCCGCGATTACCCCACAACTGTAAATCCCCGCCGCGAAGCGGCGCCCGAACCGAGCCCGGCGCGGCAGCCCCGGGTAAGCCGACGGAATCACGCCAAGCACCGAAGGTCCGCCACTCAACATCGCCCGGCCTCCTTCATCCCCAACAAACTGTCGCCCTTCCAGCCCAACTCGCCCGCCAGCCGATACTGCACGCATGAGACGCACCCTCTTCGCAACGCTCCTCCCCACCGCATCACTACTCCTCGGCGTCACGCTCCTCGTCAACACAGTCGCACGTTTGCTCACACCTTCCCTCGACGCCACCCCCTGGCTCGTCGACCTTCTCGCCCTGCCCACATTCCTGCAGGCGTTCCTCGCCCTCACCTGGGCCGCGGCACTCATCGTGCGTGCCTTCCATCCGCCAACCACCACGCTCCGCATCGCGCTCCTCTCGCTCGCCGCGGCCGCGTTGATCAACTCCGTCACCTACTTCGCGCTCGTCTTTCGGGGCGACATCGCCACCCCTCGCCCCATCCCGCTCTCCGCCGCGCTCTGCGTCATCACCGTTCTGCTCGCCATCCGTCGCGAAGCGCTTACTCACGTGCGCCGCGCGATCCTCGCCGCGCCCGCCCTTGCCGCCCTGAGTTGTCTCCTCCAGATCTTCTTCTTCGGCTCCACCGATTACCGCCGCCCCGCAGATGCCATCCTCGTCTTCGGCGCGCACGTCTACGCCGACGGCTCCCCCTCCCTCGCGGCCGCCGATCGCGTCACCACCGCCGTCGCCCTCTACAAACAAGGTCTCGCTACGACACTCATCATGTCCGGTGGTCCTGGTGACGAGCCGACCTCTGAGCCCCAGGCGATGAAAGCGCTGGCAATCCGTCAGGGCGTCCCCGCGCAAGCCATCATCACCGACGAACACGGCCTCAACACATTCGCCGCCATCCGCAATGCCACGGCCTCTCTCGACCCGGGCACACGCGTCCTGGCCGTCAGCCACGCCTACCACCTCGCCCGCATCAAGCTCACATGCGATCGCGAAGGCCTGCACGCTTACACCGTCCCGGCCGCCGAGTCACGTTTCCTTCTCGGCAGGCCTTTTTTCATTGCCCGAGAGATGCTGGCTCTCCCGTACTACTACTTTTCAAAGTGAAGCTCTCCCGCTCGCGGCGCTTCGCCATCTCCAAGTACATAATCGCTTGAAGCGCCCTCACGACCTTCTAAGGTCCAAGTGAACTCCAGCTCATCATGGACTACCGAAGTGGTGTGTTGCCTCGCCACTCCAGCGGCCCCACCCACTCAATCCCCGCTTCGCGATACCGCGCCCATGCGTTCTGGAACATCGCGTGTCCTTCCAAGCCAAATGCCGCGGGCATTTTCGTTCGCATGCCGCGGCTCAGCCGCCGGTCCTCGTCAATCGTCACGACGCACCCGATTGCAAAAAGACCCAGGACTTCGTGAATACGCGGCGGCGTCGGATCAGGCAGCGCGAGCAACTTTTCCGAGATCACCACTCGCGGCACGACGTGCTCGTGCCGGCACCATTCGCCCCATCGCCCCGGCCCGCGCGTCGAGAGTTCGGCGAGCGCCGCCCGCGACCAATATGGGCACCCACAATACTTCCCACTCGAGCCGGTCCATCGCCAGCATGCCCAGTCAATCACACTCACTTTCGCCGCACGAGACAAGCCTGACGAGATCGCGATCGATACGTCGTTGGCAAGTTGGTTACGGTCAAACCGGTCGGACATGCCTCATATTATGTCCTGCGCCATCCCGACGCGAAGCCGCGCCCTTCCCGAGCCCAGGGCGGCGGCCCCCGGAAACGCCGCGCAACCCATGCCAAGCACCGAAGGTGCGCCACTCGCCCCCCCCACCTGATCTCAACACAAGAACCCATCCCCGTGCCGCCTCTTCGCGGCTTTTGCTCGACCCGCCCTCCTCCTTCCCGGGGCTCCCGACCCGGGCTCGGAGCGCGCGGCCCTTTTCGCCTCTGCGTAGTCCAAGTGCATTCGCCATCGACAAACACAGCGGCGTGTCTGTCTGCCCCTGCAGGAGGACGGCCGACTCGGTCCTCGCCACGCGATTCCTTGCGCACGGATCCTGACAGAGCGGGCGTCCGATGCTTCTGAAACTGGCCTCGCTTCAGGCGCGACGCGCGGCTGGACCTGGGCAAGGCGTCGCTCGACGCCCTGAGGTCACCGGATCAAGTCGGCGTGGTAACATTCCGCGTCGGTTGGCCCGCCGTGGCGAGGCGGTTTCACGTCCCGCTCGCGTGCCGCAATCCTGGCGCGTGGATTCCGAGCAAGCAAGCGGGTCATTCGAAAAGGAGTTTCCCGATGTCGCGAGCCAGCAGTTCAACGAAGGGCGTCACGGACAAGGTCAAGAGCGCGGCCGCCAAGGCTGCGGGCGCGACGGTGGATCAGGCCCGCAAGGCCGGCAGCGGCGTCGCCAAGAGCGCCGCGTTCATCTACGGCAATGCGAAGGACACCGTGAAGACGACGCCACGGGCCGCGAAGAACCTCGCGACCCAGCCCGTCGCCACCGTCAGGGGCGCCGCCAAGGGCGTCAAGAACGCCTCACTGAACAACACGGTGGGTCTCAAGAAAATGCAGCAGAAGCGGGGCGTGCTCAAGACCGTCACCTCCGCCGGCATGATGGCCTCGGGCGCCGGCATCGTGATGGCGGCCTCGCAAGGGGCGGCCCACATCCCGGCCAAGGGAGTCACCCCCGCTACCACCCGGCGCACGCGGGATGCGGAGACCGACTTCGAGAAAGCCGCTCGCAAGGCCAAGTAGGACCCAGGCCGCCGCCCCAACTTCGGGACCGCACGCAACCTACCCGCAACCAAGCCCCCTACCGGCACGACATCTCGAAGAACCGCTGCTCCGTCCCGCCACTCCCGACCACAAAGCGCGTGGACTTCCCGCACGAGGGGCATCGACAGAGGTAGTGGCTGCCGTCGGCGGAGCGCAGCACCCGGATGTAGGTATTCGAGCACCGGAAGTAGACCTGCAACGAGGGGCGGCGTGGCGGTGCGCCGGGGTCCTCCCGAGCCTGCCCACCGGGCCCCACTTCACCAAACTCGCGCCCACCAGACTCAAAGGTGTCAATTCCGTCCTGGTTCATGTTTTTTTGTATCGGCTCGCTCGCCCCGCAAAGCCCCCTTGTTTCGTTCCAACTAGCTCTTCCCGCATCCCGCACCGAATCCGGTCCCTTCCACACTCCGAACTGGGGGTGCTGGCGGGTTGAACCCCGCCGCCGCGCCTCGTAGAGTCATTTCGCTCTCGCCCCAGATGGCGGCCCCTGCCGATATGCTGTGGCGACGCGTTGTTCTTGCTGCGGTTGGGCTCTCCGCCCGCTCAGGATTGTGCGCGAGGCGCTTGCAGATTGTTGGTCGTTCGTGGGGTTCGTGGGGTTCTGTTTACGGCGATTCGTGTGCCCGCCCGCACCCCAGGGCACGTCTCTCTCGTCAGCCATGGTTCATATACTGCCAGACCACCCGCCTCCCCCCACCGCGATCGGCCTGATTGCCGGTGGCGGCGGTCTGCCCATCCTGATCGCCCGCTCCCTGCGAGCTTCGGGGCATCCTGTTCACGGGCTGGGTCTGGCTGACCAGTTCGACCCTGAGCTGCCCGGCATCTGCTCGACCTTTCGCGAGGTGGGCATTCTGCGGATCGGCAGTTGGGGACGCATCCTGAGCAAGCTCGGGGTACACCACGCGATCATGGTGGGGCGGGTCGATAAAGCCAAGCTGATGTACGACCCCTGGCGGGTCTTTCGCAATCTGCCCGACTGGCCCACGCTGCAGGCGTGGTACAAGCACCTGCGCTTCGACAAACGCTCTCACGCCGTGCTCGGGGCCGTCGCCGACGAGCTGGATCGCTGCGGGGTCAAGCTGCTGGACAGCACCGCCCCGATCCCCGACGCGATGGCCGATGTAGGGGTGATGACCAAGCTGCAGCCGACCCCCGCCCAGCAGGCGGACATCGAGCTCGCCTGGCCCTTGCTGACGCAGTTACTACGCCTGGACATCGGACAGGCGGTGGCGGTGCGCGAGCGCGACATCATCAGCGTGGAAGCCATCGAAGGTACCGATCGGATGATCGAACGCTCGGGGAACCTGTGCCGTCGTCGGCCTTGGACGCTGCTCAAGGGCGCTCGCTTCGGGCACGATCGTCGTTCGGACGTCCCGACGGTCGGCATCAACACCATCAACAACCTGCACGCCGCCGGGGGCACCGGGCTGGTGCTCTCCGCAGGGGACGTGATCATGCTGGACAAGCCAGAGATGATCGCCGCGGCGGATCGGCTGGGGATCTGCATGATCGGGCTGTCTACCAGCGACGCGGACCCGCGGACCGGCGAGGTCAAGACCAGCTTCGGGCACGTGTGAATCCTCTCACCCCCCAAGGTCAGTCCGACGAGCCCCGCTACGTTGGCCGGGGGGGGTTCAAGCTGCGGCACGCACTGGTCACATTCGAAATCGACCCCGCCAACTGGGCGTGCGCGGACCTGGGCTGCTCTACCGGGGGCTTCACCGACTGTTTGCTTCAGGCCGGGGCCGCCCGGGTGTATGCCGTCGACACTGCGTATGGCCAGCTTGCGTGGACGCTGCGCAACGATTCGCGGGTGGTTGTCAGGGAGCGCACCAACGCCCTGCACGCGGAGCCGCCCCCCGACGGCCTCGATCTGGTCGTCGCGGATCTGGGCTGGACCCCGCAGCGCTTGTTGGTTCCCGCCGCGATGCGCTGGCTGCGCCAAGGAGGGCGGCTCATCACCCTGATCAAGCCTCACTATGAGTTGAAGGACCAAGGGGGCACCCTTCCCCGCAAGGGCGTCCTGCCCGAGGCGCAAGCCCTGGATGTCACCAACCAAACCGTCGCGCTCCTGGCGAGTTCGGGCTTCGACATCCTGGCGCTCACCAAGTCCCCCGTGCTGGGCGGGGCCGACTCCAAGGGCAAAGGTGGGGGCAATGCCGAGTGGCTGGCGCTGGTCGTTGCCCGCGCTTGAGGGCCGCAAAGTCACCCACGCCGCCTTCACCTGGGCTCATAGTTGATGATGAAGTCGAACCCGCTTGGGACGTTCGCGGCGGAGAGTTTGCCAGTATCGCTGAACGCCCCAGCGTTGTCGACTCCGTCCGCTCCGACGCTGTACAGGATGTATCCCCGGCCCAACGGATCGATGCCCGGGTCCACCAGCGTGTAGCCAAGTGGCTTGCCCGAGTAGGGATCCACAGGCAAGGGATGTGGCGACCGGTCGGCGACTGCCTGCAAGGAGGGGGGGTAGAAGCCGGTCTCGAGGCGATAGCGCTCGATGCGGATCATCGCCAGCACCCCGGCGAGTTCCAACTGCTGGTGGACGCCAGCAGTCAGGATGTTGGGGCTGGTCCCACCGATCGCCCAGGGGATGAGCAGGCTGGTCTGGGTGGGCACAAAGGGGTTGGCCTTTCGTTGGGGCGGGGTGAGCCGGGATGCCTCGGTCGCCTCACGGGCCAGGCGATTGGCCATCGCTATGTTCTCCCAGAAAAAACCCAACCGCTTCAGCTCGCTCCCCTCAGCCAAGGTGAAGGTGCTGATGTCCTTGGAGAAACGCCCGAAGCGCGAGCGCGAGGGGTCTTCAAAGGCCCAGCAGATGGTGTCGATGAGGCCTGT
>JAKFUN010000256.1 GCA_021732675.1 Phycisphaerales bacterium | reverse complement strand
GAGAGGTGGGGGGTCGGTCTGAGGCTTGAGCTCGACGCGAACCATGGGCTTGGCGGAGCGCGTTGGCGCGGGCGTGGCCGTGGGAGCGGCGTTGGCGCGTCGCAAGAGATCGAAGAGTGGTGTCGTTTGGCGGCCGCCCTGCATGACGCAATCCTACCGCCTTCGAGCACCGCGCGTATACTCCCCTCCGCATGCCCATCCCAGAAACTGAAGTTCTCCGTTTGAGCGTTCCCGACATGACCCGCACCGACGCGGTCTACCTCCCTGCGATCATCAAGGGGTTTGGGATCACGTTGCGGCACTTTTTCACGAGCTTTGGGCAGAGCAAGTTCAGCCCGAGCAAGACCAGCCGCACGATGCAGTATCCCGAGGAGCGCCGGGAGAACATGCCGGTGCTGGATGGCGGGCAGAATGTCAGCAACTTCCGAGGCGTGCATCGCCTGAATCGGGACGAAGCCGGCCGCGTCAAGTGCGTGGCGTGCATGATGTGCCCGACGATCTGCCCGGCCCGCTGCATTCACATCCAGGCGGCGGAAAGCCCGTGGGATGATCGCGAAAAGTACCCGGCCAAGTTCGAGATCGACGAGCTGCGGTGCATCTACTGCGGAATGTGCGAAGAGGCCTGCCCGGTCGACGCCATCGAGCTGACGACGGAGTACGACGTGGTCGGCCTTTCGCGCCAGGAGATGGTGTTCGACAAGGAAAAGCTCCTGCACGTCTACGACGTGACGATCGAACGCAAGCCTATGTAAAGCGCCCGCGGCCGAAGGGGGCGAGATGCCCTGTTCGGCCTGCTGGTGCTTGCCCAAAGCCCGATAACAATCCAAACCCCCGCCGGAATCGTCCGGCGGGGTTTTTTATTTGGATTTTGGAAGGGTATGGGCTAGGCGGATGCTGAGGAATTTGAGGTCCAAAGCAAAAAAACTCTTCAGATTCCTGGCAAGCCAGGATTCCTGATGCACATTCGAGGTGGAGAGCCACTGAAGCGGGCTCGCGCTCCGTGACTGCTGTGTCCAACAGCGGGCGGCGGTGCTGTGTCGTCCCCAAAGTGGTGGAGGTGCGTGGGAATGAAACAAACTCAGATCAGTGTGGCGCTAAGCGTCGCAACTCTGCTCGCCGGAGCGGGGAATGCCAAGGGTGACTTTTTCAGCTTCGCCTCGGATCGCAACGGCGGCTCGCCCACGTTTCGGTCGGGTGCCACCAGCCCGGGGAGCCTTGGGGGCTTCACCGACGCGGGTTCACTCAGCCCGAATGGGCGGGTGAACACCGACCTCCTGTGGGATCAGGACGAAGATGGCCCGGGCCAGGCGGTGGTGATCCCGGCGTACTTCACCCTTGAAGCGCAGTTGAACAGCTCTTCGGTGACGCCCTTTGCGGGCGGGTTCATCGAGGCCTACTCCGCGTCGGGGGCATATGTCTTTCGCGACCCGGCCAGCAACGCGGCGATTCTGACCGTTTCGTTCACCAACGCGGCTTTCGTGAGCTTCAGCGATTCCAGCCAGCTTCTGGGCACCAGCGCCACCCTGCAGGGGAGCGCGGCCACCGACGCGGGGCTGACCTTTACCGGGTCCGGTCCGCTCGCTGGACGCTTGCTAAACGGGCCTCGCACCTTCGCGTTCACGCTGACCAACCTTCGCGGGTTGCAGGGCGGGCGAGCGACGCTGGGGCAGGGCTCCGCGTTCACCAATCTGTGGATTTCTGAGGGTTCATGGTCTGCCAACGCCATCCCCGCGCCGGGGGCGATGGCGTTGGCCGGGCTCGGTGCATTGCTCACGGTCCGTCGCAGGCGGGCCGGGGCTTAAGGCCCCGGGCATCCTCGCGGCGGTGGAGAAAGAGAGTTCGAGAGGTCGGTGCCCGGTCCCGTCAGGGGCTAAGGGCGAAAGGGAGATTTGAAAATGAAGACGGTTGCGTTGGGATTGGTTTCACTCGTGCTTGCGGCCAGCTCGGCCCAGGCTACGACGTTTAGCTTTGCGTCCGACAGCGACAACTCGGCCTTTACCTGGGCCGGGCTGCGCAACACCATCACGAACGGGAGCTCGCCCCTCAGCAACTCGATCACCCTGGTGATCGATGATGAGAACGGGCCGGCGCCGTCGCTGACATACAGCGTCGCGTTCAACGCTAACTTCCAGATCAGCTTTGCGAACAGCACGGCGGTCGGTGGCGGGCGCTTCTTGCACGCCTACGACGTCAACGCCTCGGTCCCCGAGGGTGCAGCCCAGTTCAGCTTCTTGAACCCTGACGGGTCCACGCTGCTGACGGCGACCTTCACGGGCGGGTCGCTGAGCGCTTTGGGCACTCAGAACGCCTGGGGCACCACCGGCGGCGTCGACGCCACGGACATCACCGGGCAGGTCACCTACACCTGGTTCGGGCCGGATCTGGCTGCGTATGGGCTCTTCAGCGGGCAGTCGTCGGTCGGCACGGACGACGCGACGTTTACGCTGACCAACCTCCAGACGGTCGGCGGGGGCGCGGGCGTCACGCTGGGCAGCGGGGGCCTTCCGGGCGCCAACTGGGTCTCGGAAGGATCGTTCTCGGGAACGGCGCGGTTTGTTCCGGCTCCGGGCGCGATGGCGCTGATGGGCCTGGGCGGGCTGGTGATGGCGCGTCGTCGCCGCGCCTGAGCGCGAACGCGAGCAAGCTCGCGGCTGGGTGATTTGACAGATCTGTTGTCCGCCTTCGGGCGGTGAATGAATGCGATGAGAACTAGGAACCGGCTCGATCGAGCCGGCAAAGAGAAGAGCTGACCCCGGGAGGGGCAGAAAAAGAGGAGTCGAGTTATGAAGATTGCTTTGATGATGACCCTTGCAGTCGCCGCCGCGTCGTCGGCCCAGGCGGTCACTACGTTTAGCCTCGCGTCCGACACGGCGTCGGCGCGTCTCTCCTTCTCGGGGAGCGGGACCCAGGTCACCAACGGCGCGGGTGGCCCGGCCGTCACCCTGCTGGTCGGCAATGGCAACGGTGGGCAGGCCCCGCTGTCGTTCAACGTGGAGTTTCGCACCAACTTCTCGCTCAGCTATGTGGCGAGCGTGCCGCAGAGCGCCGGCCTGAACCACCTCTACAACGTGGTGGCGGGTGCGGGCGAAATCCCGACCTTTGGCTTTTATGTTCCGGGCACCAACACCCCGGTCCTGACCGCCACCTTCGACGGCGGGCTGTTTCGCAGCCTCGGCACCAGCGCTCGCTGGGGCTCGGGCGGCGCGGTGGAGGCCTCGGACCTCACCGGCCAGGTGACCTACACCTGGTTCGGCGCTTCCAACGCGGCCTTCGGTCTTGTCAACGGCGCGTCCTCGCAGGGCGTCGATGACGCGGCCTTCACCCTCAGCAACATCGCCAGCGGGCAGCCGGTCAGCAATGGCGTCCCCTTGAACGCCGACTTCTACCCCTCCATCGCCTGGGGTTCGGAAGGCTCGTACTCGGGCACCGCCAACTTCATCCCCACCCCCGGCGCGATCGCGCTGTTGGGCCTGAGCGGGTTGGTGGTGGCTCGCCGCCGCCGGTAAGTGCTCGGCTGGTTTCGTGCCCCGCAAGGGCTTGAGTTCAGCCGCGGCCAGTGCAAGTTTCGAACCCCGCGCCCCGAAAGGGGCGCGGGTTCTTTACGGATGCGTACGAGGGCCCGAAGGGACGTTTTGTCCTGGCGTGTGTGTGAGGCCTTCGACTCCGGCGTTGGGGAGTGATCTCATGAAGACTGTCGTCTTGATCGCGGCGGGAATGTGCGTAGGGGCGTCGGTTGCGCAAGGGGCGTTTCTCAGCTTCGCCTCCGACAACGACCACACCAGTTACACCTTCGCGGGCGTCGGCGGGTCGATCGCCAACGCCTCGGACCCCAGTGATCCGCAGGTGCTGCTGGTAGACGACAACAATGGGGGGCTCCCTCGGCTGGCCTTTGAGGTGAACTTTGTTTCGTCGTTCCAGCTCACCTATCTCGGCAGTTCGGCGCTGCCGCTGCCCGGTAAGTACATCCATGCCTACAGCGTGAATGGGACATTTTCGTTCGTGGATCGCTTCACCGGCGCGACGATCCTGACCTCGCAGGTCCAGGGGGGCGTGGCGACGGCGATCGGTTCGGGCAGCAACCTGGTCACGCCCACCACCTGGGACGACACGGCCACGCTGCAGTTCAGCGATCGGTATGGCGTCGTCACCTACACCTGGAATGGGCCGAACCTGCCCGGATACGGGCTCTTGTCCGGCTTTTCGTCGGCGGGTGATGATGACGGGGCCTTCACGCTGACCAGCCTTGGGCGGGCGACGGGCCTGGGTGTGAACGTGAACCCGCAGACTGGGCTTCCGAATGGGGAGTGGCTCAGCGAAGGATCGTTCTCGGGACGCACCAACATTGTGCCGGCGCCGGGGGCCATCGCGATGGCGGGGCTCGGTGCGGTGCTGGTCGGGCGGGGCCGGCGCCGATAGGCGGGGTTGTCAGCCTTTGACAGCGCTCAGGCGACCCGCCCCCGCACTTGGGGCTGGCGGTCGTGGCTCAGCCTTGCACTACTTGACTGATCTCGCGCGAGAACGCGACGGCAGCGGCGTGGATGGCCTGCCGCCAGTCCTCATTAGGTTTGGCGGTGGGGTAGATGACGCTGCGGCTGGCGGTGACCAGAATGCCGCCCCGGGCTTTGGTGAGCATGGCTTGCACGTCGGCGGCGGTGCCGCCTTGGGCGCCATAACCGGGGATCAAGAAGAAGGCACGAGGCAGGCGGGCGCGAAGGGCTTGGGCTTCGTGGGCCTTGGTGGCGCCGACGACCGCGCCAACGCTGCTAAACCCCTGGGCCCCCAGGTGGGCTTTGCCAAGGTGGTTCACGGTGTCCGCCATCAGCTCGGCGATGGAGCGCCCGTCGGCGAGAGGCTGGGCTTGGATGACATCGCTGTCAGGATTGCTGGTGCGAACCAGCACGAAAACGCCAAGCCCGGCTGCAAGGAAGGGGGAGATGCCGCTGGGGCCTAGGTAGCCGCTGACGGTGATGGCGTGGGCGCCGGCGCTCACGGCGCTGGCGGCGTAGTGCTCGCTGGAGAGCCCGATGTCGCCCCGCTTGGCGTCGAGGATGACGACGAGGCCTTTGGCGCGGGCGTGGGAGATGGCGGCTTCGAGCGAGGCGACGCCCGCGCTGCCGTGGCGCTCGTAGCAGGCGGATTGAAACTTGATGGCGGGGGCGATGCCCGTGATGGCGTCGATGACGCCTTGGGAAAAGGCGAGCAGGGCCTGGGGGGGCTCGAGCGAGGCCAACGCGGCGGGGAGGCGATCGAGCACCGGGTCGAGGCCTACGCAGATGGGCGCACCGGCTTTGGAGATGGATTGGACCAGCAGATCCGCGAAGTGTGGGAGCATGGGCGAGTTTATGGGCGGGGTGAGTAGGCGAAAAAGACAAGCAGCCGCGGCGAAAGGGTTGGGGGCGTCTGCCCGGGCGCGGCGGGTTTATCATGGGCCTGTGCAGAGTGCCCCCAAAGCCATTGACGTGAAGAAGGATCGCGGGGTCACGCTGGAGTGGCCCGACGGAACGACTTCGTACTACTCGGTGGTCTATCTCCGGCGAATGTCCCCCTCCGCGGACATGAAGCAGCTTCGCGACGAGATGGCGAGCAACCCGCTCACCGTATTGCCAGCATCCGCGGCGGAAACAAGGCCCCTGGTGATCGAGGAGGCCGAGCTGCGGGGGAACTACGCGATCTGGTTCCGATTTTCGGATGGGCACGCGACGGGGATTTACTCATGGGCGTATCTGCGGCAGATCGACCCCCAAGCCCCAAAGGCCGCGGAGGGTGAGGGCCCGCGCGAGTAGCCTTCGACGCGGATAGTGTCGTTTCGCATGCCAGACCAGGTCACGCTGACAACCCCGGTGGAAGCGCTCCCGGGGATCACGGCCCGCCAGGCTGGCTTGCTGCGCACGCTTGGACTTACAAATCTTGGAAGATTGGTGGCCCACCTGCCGATGCGCCACGAACGCATGGAGGCGGAGAGCACCGTCGGTCAGTTGACGCCCGGCACCATCGCCAGCACGCGGGGGGAGATCACCGCGACCCGCCCGGTGATGGGCAAGCGCCCTCGCTTCGAGGCGGTTTTGCTTGACCACACCGGACGCCTGGACCTGGTGTGGTTCAATGGGTTGTACATGCGGGAGAAGATCTATCCGGGTGTGCGGGTGCGGGTGCAGGGGAAGGTCAACACCCGCGGGCCTGGCCTGCAAATCGTCAACCCAAAGGCCGAGGTGATCGATAGTGAAGGGCCCGAGCCGGCGGAACACGACGCGGCCTGGCGCCCGGTCTATCCGGCCAGCGAGCAGATTAACTCGGTGATGATCTGGCGGGCGATCAAGAAGGTGCTCCCCCGGGCACTGGAATTGATCGAGGACCATCTGCCCGAGGCGTATCGCAAAGAGCGTGAAATGCCCAGCCTGGCGCAGGCGTATCGGATGCAGCATCAGCCGGAGAATGAGTCCGAGATTCTTGGGTCAAGACGGCGTTTGGCGTATGACGAGTTCTTGCTTTTGCAGTTGGGCGTACACATGAGGCGGGCCCATTTGCGGGAGCGCCTGCGTGCCCCGGCCCTGCGGTTTAGCGAGGGGATCGATGCGCACATCCGGGAGAGGTTGCCATTTCAGTTGACGGCGGGGCAGGAGAGCGCGGTGCGGGAGATCGCGGCGGATCTGAGCCGCGCGACGCCGACGAACCGGCTGATCCAGGGGGACGTGGGCTCCGGCAAGACGCTCGTGGCGCTCTACGCCATGCTGATGGCGGTCGCGTCGAAGATGCAGGCGAGCATCATGGCCCCCACCGAAATTCTGGCCGAGCAGCACTACGAAGGTTTGAGCAAGATCCTGAAGGCATCGCGGGTGCGATTGGCGCTCCTGACCGGTGGCACCCCCAAGCCCGAGCGCGAGGGGCTGTTGTCAAGGCTGGCGGCGGGGGAGATCGACATCCTGATCGGCACGCATGCACTTCTCACCGAGGACGTGCGATTCAAAGAGCTGGCGCTGGCCGTCATCGACGAGCAGCATCGCTTCGGGGTGCATCAGCGGGCCCGGCTGCGGGCCAGCGCCACGGACGCGACCAGCACGCCCCATGTGCTCGTGATGACCGCGACCCCGATCCCGCGCACGCTGGCGATCACGCTGTTTGGCGATTTGGACATCTCGGTGGTGCGTGGGCTCCCGCCCGGGCGATCGCCGATTGTGACGAGTGAAGTGGGGTGGGAACGGCGAAGCGAAGCCTACGAAGACGTCGCAGCACGCTTGGCCCGGGGTGAGCAGGCGTATGTCGTGGTCCCGGCGATCGAGCCGGGGGAGGCCGGGCCGGGGGGAGAAGCGATCCGCGATGTGAAGACCGTGCTGCGAGAGCTGGAGGAACGCTGGCTGAAGGGTGTGCGGATGGCCCCGTTGCACGGGCGCCTGGCCCGGGATACCCGCGAAGCAGTGATGGAGCGATTCCGGCAAGGGGAGATCAAGGTGCTGGTGGCGACCACCGTCATCGAGGTGGGCGTGGATGTCCCCAACGCGACGGTCATGGTGGTGGAGCAAGCGGATCGGTTTGGCTTGGCCCAGTTGCATCAGTTGCGGGGGCGGGTGGGGCGCGGGAGCAAGCCCAGCGGGTGCTGGCTGATCGCCGACCCGGTGACCCCCGAGGGGGACGCTCGGCTGGGGGTGATGTGCGCCACCACCGACGGGTTTGTCTTGGCGGAGAAGGACCTGGAAATCCGCGGACCGGGCGAGGTTTTCGGGACTCGACAGTCGGGGTTGCCGCCGTTTAGGGTGGCGGACCTCATGCGTGACCGGGCGTTATTGGACATGGCGAGAAGAGATGCCGCGGCGTGGGTGAAACGCTCCCCTGTGTTGGCATTTCCGGAGGAGGCGGTCATCCGCCGGCGTTTGCTCAAGAGCTACGGCGAGTCGCTGGGCCTCGCGGATGTGGGCTAGTGATTGCCCCAGTAGGCAGTGCTTGCAGCCTGGGAAAAGTTGGTATATTGTTCGGGCAGTGTTGGTAGAATCCGACTTTAGCCCGTGGTATCCGCAACCTTAGATTTGGGGCGAGTTCGACGCTTGGAGGGCGAGCTTTGGAAGATACGCAGCTCCATCAGCGGCTCAAGACGGCGGTTGGACGCCGCACTTTTCGCGAGCTGGGCGAACTGACCAACACCCACCCGGAAACAGTGCGCCGGTACATGCAAGGGCATGCGCCGAGTGTCGAGTTCGTGGCGACGCTGGCGGCGTCGATCAAAATCAACGGCGAATGGCTGCTGACCGGGCGCGGGCCGATGCTCGTAGCGGACATCAAAGACCACGCATTGCGTGAGGCGAACCCCGGGGAGCTCTTGGCGGCGGTGGCCGCGACCCTGGAGAAACTCACCGAGCGGGTCGAGCGCATCGAGGTCTTTCTGCAGACGCTCGAACTGCGTTTGCGCGTGGGGGGCACGCACCATGGCGAAGCGGGCGTTGTTCACGTATCCGACCGGGTCCGATCCGTCGCAGATGCTCTCCCCCAGCGAACACCTCCGAATGATGGTGGCGCTGCTGGAGCCGGCGGGGCCTGACCTGGCCCGGCGCTGGGTGGCGTTGCTGCTGATGGTCGACGCGGAGGACCGCCCGGGGCTGGTGGCGGAGATGGAGCGCCGGGTGGTCGCGGCATACGCACCGCCGGCGGGCGGGGCAAGCTCACAGCCCGAGGAAGCTTCGGAGCCCCCGGAGATCCATGTCGTGGGCAGCCCGGTGCAGCGCGACGGCTATGTCGAACAGGTGACGACGACGTATGTGATTGGCAAGCCGAATCCGGATGTGCCCCGAATGGGGGCGCGACAGGTCCGGGCGGGAAGGCCGGGGAAGCAGGCGTGACGCGGGGCCTTTCGCCGGGATTCTTTGAGGACTCATGATCGGCGCGACCCCGCGGACCAAGGCGAACCATATCGAACGGCGTGGGCAGTTCGCGCCGTGAAGTTCGGGTTCGCCTGGGTGAAAAGACGAGACGGATGGCTCGTCGGCGGGGCGAGGGCTATGAATTGCGGATGAAACTCGAACTTTTGATGGCACGGCGGCTTGTGCTTGGTGTGATTGCGTTGGCTGCGATTTCTGGCTCAGAAATGCCCCTTCTGGCCCAGAGCCCGGCGGGGCCTGCGGAGCCAGCGTGGCGGTCTGCCGAGGCGCCCCTGCTGACGCGGCACGTGCAACTGACGACCCGGCAGCAGTTCGCCAAGGCGGGGGAGGCCTATTTCAGTCCCGACGGGCAATGGATCATCTTCCAGGGCACCCCCGCGCCGGAGGGTGGCGCCGAGCCGGACCCGTTCTACTCGATGTATGTCGGGCGTCTGGTTCGCGACGGGCAAGGGCACGTCACCGGTCTGGCGGAGATCACGCGGGTGAGCCCGGTCGGCTCGGCGAACACCTGCGGGTGGTTTGACCCCATCGACCCCACCCGGGTGATCTTTGGCAGCACGCGGGTCAAGCCGACTGAGGAGAAGTCTTCGGGGTTTCAGGTCGGGTCGCGGCGTTACGTGTGGCAGTTCCCCGCAGAGATGGACGTGGTGCGCGCCTCGCCCTTTGGGCCCGCGTCGACCGAGGGCTCCGGGGGGCGGGGGGGCGTGCGCGAAGGGTTGGTGCTGGAGCCGCTGATCTCCCGCCCAAACTACGACGCGGAGTGTTCGTACAGCAGTGACGGGCGATGGTTGTTGTACAGCCATGTGGAGGATCGCCCCGCGGACCTGGCCCCGGACGCGCCGTATCGCCCGGACGCGAATATCTACATCCTGGACACCAAGACCGGGAAGCAGATCCCGTTGGTGACGGCCTCGGGGTACGACGGTGGCCCGTTCTTCTCTCCGGATGGCAGGCAGATCTGCTATCGAAGCGATCGAAAGGGTGATGACCTATTGCAGTTGTTTGTGGCGGACCTGGCGTTCGGGGCGGATGGCGTGCCGACCGGCATCGCACGCGAGTACCAGTTGACGGACAATGGCGACGTCAACTGGGCACCCTACTGGCACCCCAATGGAGCATTTTTGGTGTACGCCAGCAGCGAGGTTGGGCATCAGAACTACGAGGTCTTCGGGGTGGAGGTGGATCGGGCCAAGCTGGAAGCCGCGGCGGAGGGTGCGGCTCCTGGAAGCACCGTGAACGCGGCCAACGCGAGGCGGGCGAGGATCACCAATGCGATCGGGGCGGACGTGCTCCCGAGCTTCAGCCCGGATGGCACGCTGATGATGTGGACGTGCCAGCGCGGGCCCCTCTTCACGGGCGAAACCAAGCCCAGCAGTCAGTTGTGGATCGCGGAGTGGAACGGGACCCCGGAGTTCAAGGAGTCGGCGCCTGCGGGCAAGCCCAACCAGCCTTGAGGATGAGTCGCTGCAGGATGGAGAGGACGAATGAGTGAGATGCTGTTCGGGGATGCTGCGCCGGCCTTACCGGGGGCGGACTCGCGCCTGCTGGATGCGTATGTGGAGATCGGGCGCACGCTGGATGATCTTCCGTATACCCATGATTTTGAATCGCTGCTGGAGCGGGTAGGGGTGGGGGAAGAGGCAGCGGGGCGGCGCGAGGTGTTTCGTCGCCTGCACAACCTCCGCAAGGCGGGCAAGCTGCCGAGGCTGGGGCGAGCCGAGAGCGAGCCGACGTTGGTGGAGCCCAACGAAGAGGAGTTGCTGGTTGAGTTGGTGGCGCGAGAGGTGGGGACGCTGGGCCAGCGCGACCAGCTCTTGTACGACCCCAGGTTTGATCTGGTGGTGGGGCGGTTCAACGCCGAAACCGGGCGAAGCCTGACGCCCCACACGGTGTGGAGGCTGGTGGCGAAGCTCGCGAAGTGAGTGCTTGAGTTGTCGACCCGCGAAGGGCGGCGCCGAGCCGTCGGCGAGGGCGTGGTCGCGCACCCACGCCCAGAGGGGCATTTTGCACTCGGGCAAAGCAAAAGCGAGGAAGCTCTAAGCAGCTTCCTCGGAGGGAACATTCGCGGGAGGGAACGTTCAACGGGGATTGTGGAGCGGGAGGGTTCAGGCCGGGGTCGGGAGCCCGCCCTTAGGCAAGTCTGGCGAGCCGGGGTTCTTTTCCAACTGTTCCAGCACAGCGGCGGCGGCCTTGCGACGTTCTTCGGCGCGGATCTGGTCGCTCACCGTGGGCTTGGTGAGGGTTTCGCCCCGCATCAGCCGATCGACATCCTCCGCGGTGAGAGTCTCGTAGCGAAGCAGGGCCTCGGCGACGGCCACGGTTTTGTCCCAGTTTTCGGCGAGGAGTCGCTTGGCGTCGGCGTAGGCCTCGTCGACCATGCGGCGGATTTCTTCGTCAATGAGGCGAGCGGTCTCTTCGCTGAAGTCGCGCTCGCGGAGGTAGGCGTCCTTGGTGTCGACCGGGGCGTAGCGGACAAAGCCCAGGCGGGGGCTCATGCCCCATTCGTTGATCATGGCGCGGGCGAGGGACGTGGCCTGCATGATGTCTTGGGAAGCGCCGGAGGAGACATCGCCGGAAACGCGTTCCTCGGCGATGCGCCCGCCGCAGACCATGCGGAGAGTCGCGAGGAGCCAGCGCTGGGCGTAACCGGTGCGGTCTTTCTGAGGCAGGCTGAAGGTGGCCCCGCCGTAGTTCCCGCGCGGGATGATGGTGACCTTGTGGAGGGGGTCGCCGTCTTTGAGGAGCATCTGGAGCACGGCGTGACCGGCTTCGTGGTAGGCGACCAGGCGGTTTTCTTCTTTTTCGCGAACGCGCGACTTCTTGGAGCGACCGAACTTGATCTTGTCGCGGGCTTCTTCGAGGTCGTCGTGCTCGACCGACTCCTTGTTGGTCATCGTGGCGGAGATGGCGGCTTCGTTGATGATGGCGGCCAGGTCAGCGCCGCTGAACATGGGGGTGCCGCGGGCGACTTTTTCGAGATCGACGCTCGGGTCCATCTTCACGCGCTTGGCGTGGACCCGCAGAATCTCCATGCGGCCTTTGAGATCGGGCAGGGGAACCACCACCTGGCGATCGAACCGGCCCGGGCGGACCAGGGCCGGGTCGAGAACGTCGGCGCGGTTGGTCGCGGCGACCACGATCACCCCATCGCTGGGGGTGAAGCCGTCCATCTCGACAAGAATGGCGTTGAGGGTCTGCTCACGTTCGTCGTGCCCGCCCTGGTTGAAGCCAGACCCACGACGGCGGCCCACCGCGTCGATTTCGTCGAGGAAGATGATGCAGGGAGCGGAGTCCTTGGCCTGCTTGAAGAGGTCGCGCACGCGGCTGGCGCCGACGCCTACGAACATTTCGACGAAGTCTGAACCGGAAATGGAGAAGAAGGGAACGTCGGCCTCGCCGGCGATGGCCTTGGCGAGGAGGGTCTTGCCGCAGCCGGGTTCGCCGACCAGGAGCACGCCCCGGGGGATGCGTCCGCCGAGCTTGGTGAACTTTTTGGGGTTCTTGAGGAATTCGATGATCTCGGTGACTTCTTCCTTGGCTTCGTCGATGCCGGCGACGTCGGCGAAGGTGACGCCGGTCATTTCTTTGTTGAGGGTGCGATGGCGGCTCTTGCCGAAGTTGCCGAGCATGCCCCCGCCCCCTCCGGCCCCGCGAAGCCCGCGCGAGATGAGGAAGTAGATGAACCCCACCACGATGACGATCGGGGCGGTGAAGATCAGGATCTGCATCAGCGGGGAGGTCTGTTCGGACTTGTACTCGCCCCCGGTGATCTCCTTCACGCTATCGACGATGGACTTTGAAGTGGCGGCGTTGAAGACGATTCGAACGGTGCTGGAGGTCGCGCTGTCGGGCCCTGGGGCCCGCTTGGCGACCACCGAGTCCTCGCGCACGACGACCGAGTCTTTGACGATCTGCTCGCTGCTCCACATCGTCCGGAACTGGTCGATGCTGATGTTCTCGCCACGGGGCTGGGTGAAGAGCATCACGATGAAGAGCAGAAGGGTGGCGGCCGCGACCATGCTGAAGACACCCAGCGAGGGAGGGCGTCCCGGGCCTTGGTTCTTTCCGTCGGGAGTGGGCTTGCCCTTTCGGGCGGGCTGGCGCGAGTCTTTGTCGTTGCCGGCCATGAGGGTGGAAAGCCGGGTCTTGAGCCAGGCAACGCCCGAGGACGCCCCCGGGGCGGTGAGTTCAAAGCTGGTCACGTGCTCGTCTCCAAGGCCAAACCGGACGCACCGCTGCGCGAGTTGGCCACTATGGTTTCGGCATCCGTGAGGCGAAGATGCACCCTCACGGATGATTCTGTCTTCAACTTCCACGTCATTTGGATCATCTCGTGTCCGCCCCCGAGGGGCCCGAGCCTTCGCACGGTTGGATGACGCGGCCCCATCCTTTGTCGCGTGAATCTGTCAGATGCGGAAAGATAGGCAGGCTTGGCCAAACCTCCCGCGATCGACGCTTCCGGTTTATGGTAAGGGTCTACAGGTATCTACGTAAGGCTTGGGGCCGGAGATCGCGCGATTCGGAAGTTTGTTCGGGGCTGGTGCGGGGCGTAGTTACCAGGACTCTCGCAGTTCGGCCACCAGATCCTGAGCCAGGCGTTGTACTGCACCGTGCCGTCCGGTATCCAGGCGCTCGCCCGAGCCGGGAACGGGGACAAAGGTGTCGGCGGCGGCGAACTGGCGACGGCTTACCAGCAGCTTCCCGCTGCGCGTGTCTTTCCAGTCAAAATCGACTGTGAGGGTGACGGCCAGCTCCTGCACGAAGCCGGTGCCGCGCTGTGTCGAGAGGCGCCGGAGTTCGGACTTGGTGACCACGCCCTTAAGTTCGGACTCGGCGGTGCCCCCCTGCACCACGCGGATGCCGGTGGAGCGTTGGAACTCCTTGATGACCGCGTCGGTGAGCTCGGATTCGACCCCGGTGTCGAAGGAGTAGTTGTCGAAGACGGGGATGCTGACGGTGCGGATTCCCTGCGGGTAGGTGCTGTCGAAGGAATATCCATCCGCGGGGTTGCTGGCGCAGCCGCTGGAGATCAGTGACACCCCGAGGGCCGCGATGAGGGCGAGGGTGGTCCTCATGGCGTGGGCTCCGTGGGGGACTCGGTTTGGGCGGGGCGGTTGCCGTCTTCTTGGTCCGCGGCCTGGTCGGACTTGAGCCTTTTGGCGGCGCCGGGTAAGGGCCATTTGTTCTTCTCGAAAATGGCGAGGGCTTCGACGGTGGCGCTGCTGCCTGGGTGCTTGGAGATAAGGCGGCCGAGGGTGAACTTGGCGGAGGTGTCGTCGCCGCGTTCTTGGTACCAGGTGGCAACCTGGAGGAGGTGAGCCGCGGCGGAGTCGTCGAGGCGAGCGATGAGGGCGTCGCTCATGCCCAGCCGGTCGGCCTCGCCCGGGAACTCGCGCTGAAAGTCCTCGATCTGGTACTTGGCCTCGACCAGCCCGGAGGGGTCGTGTCCGGGCCCGCGAAACTGGGCGATGGTGGCAAAGGCGCGGCGTTGGAGTGCCCGGGAGCGGTAGGCGCTGCGGGGGTAGAGGCGAAGGAAGACGTCGTAGGTTTCGACCGAGCTTTGGAGGTCCCGATCGCGATAGTACATGTCGCCCAGCGCGATCAGCGCCCGCTCCGCGAGCTTGCTGCCGGGGAGGCGCTGGTTGATGCGGAGAATGATCTCTTCGGCGATGGGCCGCCCTTCGTCGATGCGCAGGCCGAGGGCCCGGGGACGCAGGCCGGCAATGTAGAGCTTGGCGACGTCGAACTCCCCTTCGAGGGCGGGAACAAACTGCTCTGAGCCGGGGTACTTTTTGATGACTTCTTCCCACTCGCGCAGGGCGTTGGCTTCTTCGTCATCATCCAGTTTGGCGCGACCACGAAGCAAGTAGGCCTCGGGGGTGTAGGGGTTTTTGCGGCGGTCGTCGGCCTCCAGCCAGGCCG
>JAKFUN010000242.1 GCA_021732675.1 Phycisphaerales bacterium | reverse complement strand
GGGGTCAGCTGCCGCTGTATCTAGGGCAAGTAGCTTGGGTGGTTCAGGCGGGATGGCTTGCGCCGGGCCGAGGTCGATCGGAGCGGACGGGGTCTCAGGCGCAGGTGTCGTGTCGATCTCGATGTTGGGCGTTTCGAGAGAGCTGGCGAGGTCGCCCGGCTCGGCGGGAAGCGCCGCGAGCTGCGGGGTTGGGCATGACGCGGGGTCCGAAGGCTCGGGAATCTCAGGCGTTGGTTCGCTCGAGGCGGGTTGATCCGAAGCATCGGGGTCCATCGGGCTGGGCGCCGGCGTGAAGCCCGCGAGTTCTGATGTGGGCTCGGGCGCGGGCTCTGGCATGAGCTCGGGCGCGTCAGGAGCCGCTGGCTCCGCATCGCACGGGTCCTGCGAGGCCTTCAGGGCGTTTGCTTCCAGCTCGTTCAACAAAGCCTCCTCATCGCTGCTCATCCAGGCGGGCGGGGTTGGCGGGGGGAGATTTGGATCAGTCCAGTCGGGAAGATCAGAGGAAGTCGGGGTTGATGCTCGCGCCGGCGACGGGGGTGTTGGGCTCGCGTCCAGGTTGGTGTGCATCGGGGCGCTGGCCCGCGCCTTGGCGAACGAGAGTTCAAGGTCCTGCGCGAGGTAGGTCAGGTGGTCGAACTGCTCGGCGATCTGCAGGGCTTCTTCATCTGTAAGGCCGGTGGCCGTGGCGAGGGCTTCGACGCGGCGTTGGAGGAGAGCGCAGGCTTCGGGCAACTCGGGGATCTGCGTCGCGCGAGCTTCGGAGGCGATGATTTCCAGGAGGGAGGCCAGATCGGGAAACTGCGAGAGGGCGTGCGAGTAAGGTGGGCCAGCGTCGCGGGCGAAGAGGCGCACACTGAACTCGCGCATTCGCTGGAGCGAGGCCATGAGAGCCGCGAGGGCCTGGTCGGGTTGTGGTGCGGTCGCCATAGGAGAATCTCTGATTCCAAAGGCCAGTCGACGCGAGTCTCTTCGTCGTGACGCCGGGGGCACTTCAGCATGAATAAGCGTGGCTGAATCATGAAATGGGCGCGAGCCCCGAACCGGTGAAAACCCATGACGAGCGATCACGCAAATGGGGGCCCCATGAAGCGGGGCCCACGTTGGAGTGGTGAGAAGGCCGAGCCCATGCAGGTGATACACGCGTGAAAAGGCAGGGTCGAAAGCGAGCGGAGTGCGGATGAGCGTTGGTGTGCGCTCCGGGGGGGGTCGATGGATCGCTGAGCCGGCCGACGTGGTCCGGCAAGTTGTTCCCGCGATCGCCAGACCCCGTTGGGGGCTGCCTGGACGTGTGTCCGAGGTGGGGCGAATCGCAAGACCATTTTCGGAGGCCTGCACATGGCAAAGGTTCAGAAGTCGACGGATTCGTCCAGCTTGGCTGAGGTCGTGGATCGCATTCTGGATAAGGGCATCGTCATCGATGCCTTCGCGAAGGTCTCCCTCGTGGGGATCGAGCTGGTCAGCATCGAGGCTCGCGTCGTCATCGCGTCCGTCGAGACGTACCTGAAGTACGCCGAGGCGATCGGTCTGACGGCGAGCGCCGCCCAGCCCGCCTAATGCAGGTCAGGCGTGGAACGCTGGGAGATGATCCTCAACGGGATCATCTCCCTTTGGCGTTCGGCTTTGACGGGCCTGAAGGCCTGGCGGGGCAGAACGCGGAGAAAAAAGGGGAACGCCATGAGCTCCGAGCGGCAGAAACCCGTGAAGAAATCGGCGCGGGCCAGCGACCAACAGCGCGTGCTGAATGACGCCGGGGCGTGGGTGGCGTCGCTGCGCTCGGACGTCGCCTCGATGCTTGATGGTTTCCGCCGCCAGCATATGGAGCGGGCCTCGTCGCGCGACTCCGAGGTCTTGGAGCACATTTCCAACTGGGTCCGCACACTCCGGCTGGATGTCGGCGAGCTGATTCCGCGATTGCGCGAGGAGCGACTGCGCGGGGCGGCCAGCGACGCCGCCGGGCGCGAAGAGACCGTGAGCGGGATCGCGGACTGGGTCGACGCGCACGCAGAAGCCACTCGCGACCACCTGCAGAAGACCGGCGCCGAGATGCGCGACGAGAACGAGGCTTCGGCCGAGGTGCGCCGGGAGCTGATCTCGAGTTTGGAAGCCTGGGGCGAGGACTTTCGCCAGCGAATTGCCGAGCTGACGCGCGAGATCCAGCACGGGCGGGAGACCGCGGCCGGGGAGGGGCAGGAGACCCGCCGTGCCTTCATCGAAAGAATGAAAACCGACATCGGCGGGCTGCTTCCAGACCTTCGCAGCGCGCGGACCGAGGCGGCCGAGGCCTTCGCGGGCCAGCTTCGCGAAGGCATGGAAGAGATCGCGCGATGGAGCGACTCGATGCGTCAGGGCGTGGCAGAACTGACCGAAACCCTCCGCGAAGAGCGACTCAGCCGCGCCAAGGAAGATGCCGCGGCCCGGCGCGAGTACATCGAACGCCTGCGCCGTGAGGTGGCCGAGATGCGCCGCGGGGTGCGAAGCGCTGAGCCCCGGGTCCCTCCCAGACCATTCGACACCCCGGCCCGCAAGGCCCCGGCCGCCACCCCGGCACCAGTTACAACGCCAAGTTGGACCCGGCCGGTGCTCGCCGAGGGCGAGGCCCAGCCCGGGCCCCGCCCGCGGCGTGCCAAGGCGACCAAGCGCGGCGGCAAACGCTGAGTCTCATCGCATCGCAACACCATCGCGCAAGAAACAACTCCCCGAAAGACGGGGAGTTTTGCATTGCGCCCCCCACAAAGTGGTGGCTTCGCAAGAGCCCGCAGCACCGGCAGCCTAGAGCCAAGCACCCTGTGTTGGGGTAAAGCGAATGGGAAGCGCGAAATAGGTTGAGTATGCCGAAAGCTCGCCCGATAGCACACGCATGAGCGCCATGACCCAGAACCGTTTGATCGAGCCCAACAAGCGTGATTCGTCCGGGGGCATCCACCTCAAGGCGAGCGAGTCGTTCGTGGACACGCCCCGTGTGCGCGAGATCACCGAGCGGGCCATGGCCTATCTCGAAGTCGGATACCCGGTCCATCTGGCGGGCCCCGCCGGCACGGGCAAGACGACCTTGGCGTTCCACATCGCCACGCGCCTGGGGCGCACCGTGTCCCTCATCCACGGCAACGACGAGTTTGGCAGCAGCGACCTCATCGGCCGCGACGCCGGATATCGCAAGAGCACCCTGGTCGACAACTACGTTCATTCGGTGCTCAAGACCGAAGAGAAGCTGAATGTTCACTGGATCGACAACCGGCTGACCACCGCCTGCGAGCAGGGGCACACGCTGATCTATGACGAGTTCAATCGCACGCCCCCCGAAGCCAACAACACCCTGCTCTCGATCCTCGAAGAGCGAATCTTGAACCTGCCCAAGCTCGGCGGGGGCGACGGCTACCTGCGGGTGCACCCGGGCTTCCGGGCGATCTTCACCAGCAACCCCGAGGAGTACGCCGGCGTTCACAAAGCGCAGGACGCGCTGATGGACCGGCTGATCACCATCCACGTGGACCACTACGACTATGACACGGAGCGCGGGATCACCGCTGCCAAGAGCGGCATGGCGGAAGAGGGCGTCACCTTCATCGTCGACATCGCCAGGGCGATGAGGCAGCTGGGCGAATCGCCCCACCGGCCCACCATCCGGGCCTGCATCGCGCTGGCCAAGATCATCACCAAGCGCGGCGCCACCGCCCACCCCGATGACCCATTCTTCCGGGCCGTCAGCTTTGATGTCTTTGCTGACGGGCGCCACGCCGGAGTCGGCGCCGCGGGCAAGGGCGACGCGCTCGAGCGGCACGTGGAACTGCTGCACCAGATCTGGAGCCAGCGGCAAGCGCCCGGTGCCGCGGAGAACGCCACCCGCCAGCGCACCAAGCCACTGCGGGCGGGGTGATCCGGCCGGAGGGCGAGGCCTGCGCGAACACAACGGAGACAGCGATGGAACGCAAGAAAAAGATCATCCGCAAGAGTGCCTCGGACTTGAAGAGCTCCGCGCTCACGCGTCCGGGCTCGCTCCCGCACAAAACGCACATGCGTCTGGTGTGCCTGGAGATGGAACGCTACCGGCGGGCGCAGGAACGAGACAATCTGCTGGCGCGGGCGGAACGCTGCGAGGAGCGCTGTGCCGCCATCGATTTCGAGGTGCGGCAACTCATGGAGCACCTGGCCCAGTCCAGGCCCAAGCCCTTGCCGGCGGGCGAGCCCAAGGGGTTGCCAGCGGGTACGCGAGCGGCGGTGAGGTTGGCAGCCAACGAGACCGTGGACGGCTCGATGCTGCATTCGTATTGAGGGATCTGCTTTAGGAGCTAGACGTGTACATCAACTGCATTCACTGCGGGCACAAGTTCGACATCGGGCGTTCGTATGACGACTACGAGGGGCCGGTGCGCTGCGCCACTTGCCGCGGGATGCTGACAATCCGCACTGAGGATGGCAGCATTCGCGCGGTTCGATCCGGAATCTCCGATTCCGCCAGCATCCCCGCCCCGCGCCTCGCGTCGGAAGAATCAAGCCAGGCCCCCGCGTCGCAGCAGGCGGCGTAAGGCCAACTTCTAGGAGCAAAGACATGACCGGAACACGAATCAGCGGCGACGGCGCTTCGGCGCCCGCCGACCTGTATCTCTACGCCATCGGCGAGGGCGAACTGGAACTTGGTGACGTCCGCGGACTCGCCAGCGCCCCCCTCAGCCTCCTCCGGGCCGGCCAACTCTCCGGAGTGGTCAGCGCCGCGCCAGCCGGAAAGCTGCGCCCCGAGCGCCGGCACCTGGCGGCCCACCAGGGCGTGCTGCGCCACATCATGGCCCACACCACCGTGCTGCCGGTTGGCTTTGGAATGGTGGTGCCCAACGAATCCAAGGCTCTGGGAATGCTCCTGAGCGAAGAAGAAACGCTCCTCGAGCAGCTCGAAAGCGTCCGGGGTCGAGTCGAGATGTCGGTGCGGGTGGTGTGGGATGTCCCCAACATCTTCCAGCACTTTATCGAACGCGAGCCCGACCTGCGGGGCGCCCGCGACGAGATGCTCCGCACCGGCAACCATCATTCCAAGGTCGAACTCGGCAGGCTCTTTGAACGCATCATCGCCCACCAGCGCGAAGCGGCCAGCGTGCGCCTGCAAGAGGTCGTGGCGACGGTGGCCGACGACATCTGCGTCGACAATCCCAAGTCCGACAGCGAAGTCGCGCGAGTGGCGGCCTTGGTCGCCCGCGAGCGAATGGGGGAGTTTGAAGAGCGCGTGCTCGAGGTCGCCGAGGGGTTCGATGCCTCGTATCGCTTCGACCTCTCCGGCCCTTGGGCCCCGCACAGCTTCTCGACCATGCACCTCCACGTCGGCTCGGCGGCCGAGGCGGCCTGAGTGTTCTTCATCGATGACATTCTGCTCTCGCCCGCCAAAGCCTTCATGTGGATTGTCCGCGAGCTTCACAACGCCGCTCAGCAGGAAATCAAAGGCGAGGAGGATCGGCTCACCCACAAGCTCAGCACCTTGTACATGCTCCTCGAGACCGGCGGGGTCGATACTGACGAGTTCGACCGCCAAGAACGCGAGATTCTGGAACGGCTGGATGCCATCCGGGCGGCCAACGAGCCACAAGAAGGCGACGACGCCCCAGGGGACGAGAGCGACGACGAAGAGGACCAAGACTCGGAAGATGATGGTGAAGATGACGAGGAGTCTGGCGATTCCGACGCCGACGCCTCCGAAGACGACGACCAGGCAGACGCCGACGACGCCGACGCAACCGACGAAACCGACCAAGACGAAGCCGACGACGACCAAGCGAACCAGACCGAAAGCACCCGCGGCCCATCCCGCGACGACCAAGAGGATCAACCATGACCACCAACGCCCCGAGTTTTCTAACCGATTCAAAGCTCGAACTGCTGATTTTCGGCGGCAAAGGGGGCGTAGGGAAGACGACCTCCGCATGCGCCGCCGGGCTGGCCATCGCCTCGGCGCGCCCGGGGTCCAAGGTGCTGCTCCTCTCCACTGACCCGGCCCACTCGGTGGCGGACTGCCTGGGCGAAGAGGCTGTGCCCAGCAATTTGAGCGTGGTCGAACTCTCAGCGGAGGCCGAGCACAAGGCGTTCATGGACGCCCACGCCGGGCACCTCCACGACATCGCCTCGCGCGGAACGTTTCTGGATTCCAAAGACATCGACGGGTTCGTGAAGCTCTCCATTCCCGGGCTCGACGAACTCATGGCCTTTCTCAAGGTGGCTCGCTGGGTGCAGGAAAAGGCCTACGCCACCATCGTGGTCGACAGCGCCCCCTCCGGACACACGCTGCGCCTGCTCTCGATGACCGATCTGCTTGAGAACTGGCTGGAAGCCATCGATTCACTGCTGGCCAAGCATCGCTACATGGCCGGGCTCTTTCGCGGGCGAAGCAAGCCCAAGGCCGACGGCACCGAAGAGTTTTTGTCCGAACTTGGTGAGCAACTCGCGGGCCTGAAGGAACTCTTCACCGCCAAAGATCGCTGCCGCTTTGTGCCGGTGATGCTCGCCGAGCCCTTGAGCGTCGACGAGACCCTCGATGTCGTAGCGCGCCTGGACGAGATGGGCGTGGCGGCTCCCGAAGTCATCGTCAATCGTCTGGTGGGCGAAGAGGCCGGGCCCGGCTTTGCCGCCCAGCGCACCATGCAGGCACGCGTGCTGGGAGACTGGCCCCCGGCCCTCAAGGCCAAGCGAGTCTTTGGCTCCATGCTTTCCGGCGACGAAATGACCGGCGCCGGGCGACTCGCCAAGTTCGTGCAGAACCTCCGGGTGCTCGAATCCGGCTGGGCGGCCCTCGCCACCCCGGCCCCCGAGGCAGATCTGACCCCGAGCCCGAGTTGCCGAGGCCAGGGCGTGCTTCCCGTCGGAGCAAAGCAAACCCAGTTGATGTTCTTCGCCGGCAAGGGAGGCGTGGGCAAGACCACCATGGCGGCCATGACCGCCGTCCGCCTGGCCGAGCAGGGCCGACGCACCCTGCTCGTCTCCACCGACCCCGCCCACTCGCTGGGCGACTGTGTCGGGGTGAAGCTCGCGGACGAGGCGGCCTCGCTGCGCGAGAACCTCGATGCCCTGGAGATCGACGCCCCCAAAGAGTTTGAGCAGCTCCGCGATCAATATCGCGATGAACTGGGCCGCGTGCTCGACAAGATGTTCGCCAACGTCGACCTCTCCTTTGATCGCGAGGCGATGGACAAGCTCATGGATCTGGCCCCGCCGGGCCTCGATGAGTGCATGGCCTTACTGCGGATCATCGACAAGCTCGATGGCCCCGCCGGAGATCACTACGACGTCATCGTCATCGACACGGCGCCGACCGGGCACATGCTGCGATTGCTCGAACTGCCCGAGCTCATCTCCGCCTGGCTTAACCAGCTCTTCGCGATGTTCCTCAAGTACGACAATATCTTCCGCCTCCCCAAGCTCCAGGTAAAGCTGGTCGGCATCTCACGCGGCATCAAAAAGCTCCGCGGCACGCTGACGGACGGCAAACGCTGCCAAGTGCAGGTCGTCTCCATCCTTACCGAGATGGCCCTGGCCGAGTGCGGCGACCTGGTCGGGTCGTTGGATCGCATGCAGGTCCGCGTCGGCAATCTCTTTCTCAACATGGCCCTCGGGCCTGACTCCAGCGAGCTCGGCAAAGCAGTCCGCGCCCGCGAGGCCCTCGTCCTCGCCCGTTACGACGCTCGCTTTGGCACCCACAACCGGGTGGTGGTCGAACGCTCCGGCGACCCGCGCGGGATCAACAACCTCAGCGCCCTGGCCGGACGCGTCTACGACGGCCAGGCCAAAGAGTGGAGGGCTGCATCGTGAGCCAGGGGGGCGACGACGGGGTGGGTTCCAACGTTTCGCTGTGCGAGGCCCTCGACCGGCTGCTTCACAAAGGAGCCGTCATCAAGGGCGAGGTCACCATCTCGGTTGCCAACATTGATCTGGTCTATCTGGGCTTTCATGTTTTGCTGGCGTCGGTGGAGACAGCCCGGCAGTTCGTAGGGCCCGCAGTCGCGCCGCCCCGTTCGCTCGTGGAGCAATCCTCATGAATCAACTCGAACAAAGTCCGGCCACCGTCATCGACGTACCCCCACAAGCGGGGAGCGAAGAGTCATTGGCGCATGCCTTGCAGGAGGTGATGCAGGTGGCCAAGAGCGCGCGTGGGCCCCGGCTGGAGATCGATCCGCATGATGTCCGCCGCGGGCTGGGGCGATTGGTGCTCACGCTGGTGAAGTTGCTCCACGAAATCTTGGAGCGCCAAGCGATTCGACGGATTGAAGGGGGTGCGTTGACCGATAAGCAGGTTGAAGATATGGGCTGGACGCTGATGCGTCAGGCCGAAGAGATCGAGCGCATGTCGGCCGAGTTTGGGCTTAAGACCGAGGAGCTGAACCTTGACCTTGGGCCGCTCGGGCGATTGATGTAGTGAACCGCCTTGGCGACGGGGATCGTCGCGGGGCAACAACGAAGGGGCCTTCCATGGCTTCGGTGCAGCGGGCGCCCGTTCATTCCACGGGCTCGACGACGGTGGCCGACCTGCTCGAGAGAATTCTCGACAAGGGCGTGGTCATCGCCGGCGACATCAAGATCTCCCTCGTCGACATCGAGCTCCTCTCCATCCAGATCCGGCTGGTGGTCTGCTCGGTGGATAAGGCCAAGGAAATGGGCATGGATTGGTGGGTGAATCACCCGGTCTTCTCGGCTCAAAAGCCCCGCGAGGTGGTGGACCAGGAATCCACCCTCTCCAAGCTCGAACAGCGCCTCGCCTCCATCGAGCAGAGCTTGCAGGCCCTGCCCGCGTCCAAGGCCCAGGTTCCTCAGGCCGAGGTGTCCAGGCCCGAGCCGGCGGCCCCGCCCTGGGCAAAGCCCAACCCGGTGTGACTCATGATGGTGGTGAGTGGAGAGGTACTGATGCAACGCAGATTGCTGTACTGCATCCCGATCGTGCACACCGAGGCCGACCTCGGTTCGCTCGCCCCGGGGGTGCGACGCCAGTTGGGTGGGGCCGAGGCGGAGTGGAAGCGCAAGCAAGCCGCCATCGCCGAGTTCTGGAAAGGGGTGCGGGCCTGGTGTGACCGCTTGCCCTCCAAGCTGGAAGGTTTCCGTCTCTATCAAGATGGCCTGCCTGTGTGCGGGTCCGAGGCGTCGATCGTCGCCGAGCTGGCCGCGGGCGCCAGCCCCAACCACGTTCTGCTTCAAGATCTCGTGCGGCGCGGTGCCTCACTGGAAGGCACCGAGTCGCCCGGGCTGCTGCTCGAGGAGTATGAGCTCGCCAAAGCTAGCTTGGCCGGCGCGCCCACTGACCCGGCGCGAGCGCGACGCATCCTCACCCAACGCGACGAGTTCATCGCGACCCGAATCGAAACCACCCTAAAGCGGGGTGAGACCGGATTGCTATTTGTGGGCATGCTGCACGATGTGCTCAGCAAAATCCCGCAATCGATCGATATACAGAAAGTGGTACGCCCGCGCTAGCGGACCCATCCACCCGGGGGAAGATCATGAGTACGTCCAAAGACAAAGCGGGCAAAGCGGGCGGCATCGAAGGCATTCTCATGGGCCTCAGCAGCCTGCTGGGCACGCTCGGCGAACTCGCCGAGAAGGGTGAAGAGCTCAAACGCTCCGGCGGGCTCAAGTCGCCCAGAGGTAAAGACGTCTCCTTTCACTACGGCGTCTCCGTCCGGACCGCCGAGGGCGGGCGCGAAGTCCGCGTCGAGCCCTTCGGCAACCTCAAGACCGACCCCGCCGCCTCAGAGTCTCCAGTGCGCGAGGTTCGCGAGCCCTTGACCGACGTCTTTGAAGAAGATGACCACGTGCTGGTGATTGTCGAAATGCCGGGGATCGACCCCCAGCACGCCAAGTTCGATCTGGCGGGCGACGTGCTCAGCATCGCCGCCGAGCACGGCTCCAAACGCTATCGCAAAGAGGTGCTGCTGACCAGCGACTCGCTCACGCTGAAGCCCGAGGGCGTCCGCTGCAACAACGGTGTCTTTGAAGTTCGCCTGTTGCGCTAGCTGAGCGCCTTGATCCAAGAGAGGGACGCATGGGCACACGAGACAAATCCACCCCGGTCGGCGCGCCGGAACACAGCGCCGATGATCGGACGATGAAACTCCGCGTCGCCGAGGCGCTGAGCAAAGACGTCGGCCGCGCGGTCGCTCGCCTCGACCCTGAAGACATGCGGGCGCTGGGCGTCAGCGTGGGCGACGTGGTGTCGCTCTCCGGCAAGCGCGCCACCGTCTGCCGCGCCATGCCGATGCACAAAGACCATCGCGGGCGAGGGTGTACTCAGGTCGATGGCCTCTCCCGCCAGAACGCCGGCGTCGGTCTGGACGAAAAAGTCGAGATCCGCGCCATCGCTTGCCGCCCGGCGACCACCGTCAGCTTGCGGGGCGTCGGCGTGAGCCCCGCCGCCCGCGACATGCAATACATCGGCAGCCTCCTGGACGGCATCCCCGTCGTCGAGGGCGACACCGTGCGGGCCGCGATGTTCGGGAGCAAAACCGCCGAGTTCAAGGTCGAAAAGACCACCCCCGCCGGCCCGGTGATGATCGCCCCGACCACCCGTCTGCTCGTTGAGACCGCCAAGAGCCAGGAGCCCGCGCCGGGTGCCCCAACCCCGACTTCGCGAATGTCCTACGAAGACGTCGGCGGGCTCAAGGGCCAGTTGCATCGAATCCGCGAGATGATCGAACTGCCCCTGCGTTTTCCCGAAGTCTTCGATCGCCTGGGCATCGACCCGCCCAAGGGCGTTCTGCTCCACGGCCCACCCGGCTGCGGGAAGACCCTCATCGCCCGCATCATCGCCAACGAAACCGAAGCCAGCTTCTTCTCCGTCTCGGGCCCGGAGATCATTCACAAGTTCTACGGCGAGAGCGAAGCTCACCTGCGCAAGATCTGGGACGAAGCCACCCGCCGCGCCCCCAGCATCATCTTCCTCGACGAGATCGACTCCATCGCCCCCAAGCGAGAGAACACGCAGGGCGAGGTCGAAAAGCGAGTGGTGGCTCAGTTGCTCGCCCTCATGGACGGACTCAACAAGCGCCAAAATGTCGTCGTTATCGCCGCCACCAATCTCCCCAACAACATCGACCCTGCCCTGCGCCGCCCCGGGCGCTTTGATCGCGAAATCGCCATTCCTGTCCCCGACCGCCACGGCCGCCGCCAGATTCTCGACATCCACAGCCGAGGCATGCCCCTCGCCTCCGACGTCGTGCTCGATCACCTCGCCGACATCACCCACGGCTGCGTCGGTGCGGATCTCGAATCCCTCTGCCGCGAAGCCGCCATGGCCTGCCTGCGAACGATCATTCAAGACATCGACTTCGCCTCGCGGGCGATCCCTTACGAAGTTCTCTCCAAGCTCGAAGTCACCCAGCGCCACTTCCTCGACGCCTTCGCCGAGATCGAACCCTCCGCCGTTCGTGAGGTCTTCGTCGATGTCCCGCGCGTGGCGTGGAGCGACATCGGCGGACACGAACGCGTGAAACGCGAACTGGTCGAAGCCATCGAATGGCCCCTGAAGCACGCCGAGCTCTTTGCCAGCGCCGGCGTGCGCCCGCCCAAGGGAATCCTGCTCGCCGGCCCTCCCGGCGTAGGAAAAACCCTCCTCGCCAAAGCCGCCGCCACGCAAGGCCACGCCAACTTCATCTCCGTCAAAGGCCCCGAACTGCTCAGCAAGTTCGTCGGCGAGTCCGAACGCGGCATGCGCGAGATCTTCCGAAAGGCCCGCCAGGCCGCCCCCTGCGTCGTCTTCTTCGATGAAATCGAATCCCTCCTCCCCCGTCGCGGCACCGGCGAGAATCCCGCCGGCGAACGCGTCATGAGCCAGTTTCTCACCGAGCTCGACGGCGTCGAAGACCTCCGAGGCGTTCTCGTTCTCGGCGCCACCAACCGGCTCGACATGCTCGACCCCGCCCTTCTCCGCCCGGGTCGCTTTGATCGCATCATCGAGCTGGGCTTCCCCGATCTGCCCGCCCGCGAAGAGATCCTGCGGCTGCACCTGCGAGGCAAGCCCGTCGAGCCGAGTGTGGATGTGCCCCGCTTGGCAGAGCTCTCAGGCGAAGCCAGCGGCGCCGACCTCGCCGACATCGCCGCCCGCGGCGCCATGAGCGCCGTGCGCCGCGCCGTTCGAGAGGCCGCCCCTCCCCGTATCACCATGGACGATCTGGTGCAGGCCATCGCCGAGCGCCGCACAATCTCGGAGTAAGGCATGAACCCGCACGTTGAAGTCAAGCCCCACGCCATCGCAGAAGCCACCGTGGTCTACGTCGTCTGCTTTGGGCCCGAGTCCCTCGATGTCGCCCCAGCCGCAGGGTTCGAGCCCGATCAGGCCACCCGCATCATCCGCGGCTCCGGGCTCGCCGCCCTCGTCATCGATCTCCCCGCGTCCTACCTCTGCGGCGACGAAGCCACCAAGCGCCTCGAAGACCTCGCTTGGGTCACCCGCCGCGCCTTGCGTCACGAAGAACTCATGCGAATCGCCATGGAGCAAGGCCCCATCCTGCCCATGACCTTCGGAACAGTCTTCGCCAGCGACGCCTCCCTCCTCCGCCGCCTGGATGAAACCTCGCACGCCGTCCGCCAGCACATCGAGTCGATGGCCGGAAAGTCCGAGCTCGCCCTGCGCGTGGCGTTCAATCGCGAGAAGGCGATCGAGACGCTCGTCGGGCTCGAGCTCAAAGCCGTCGCCGCCAAGCTCGGCCCCGGAGCGGCGTACCTGCGCTCGAAGCGAATGCGCGAAGAAATGGGCCGCGCCATCACCGAGCATGTCGCCAAACACGCGGACGCAGCGATCGCAGCCATCGAGTCAGCGTGCGTCTCCAGCGCGTGGCGCAAGGCCAGCGCCGACCGGGGTGATGGGCTAGAGACCTACGCCTGCCGCGCCCTGCTGGTCAGCGACGAACACGCCGCCCAGGTCACCTCCGTCATCGACGCTCAACACCGGCTCCTTAGTCCCCTGGGCATTCAGATCGAAGTCTCCGGCCCCTGGCCGATCTACTCCTTCATGCCCTCGCTGGATAACGCCGCGTGAATCTCTGGCCCTGCGTGCTGTTTCGTACTGAGGACGCGGAGACGGCGCGGCAAGAACTCGCGCGCCACGAGCGTGCTAGCCAACCAGAGGCACCCGCCCCGCCGCTGCGCACCACCTGCGTCCAGCTCCACCAAGCCGTGATGCTGCTGGTCGACTCCGACCAGGCACCCGACCCACTCGCCGTGCTGCAACTGATCGAACGACTGCATGCGAGGCTCGACGTGCTGCCCCTGCGATTCGGTGAGCGTGTCTCCAATCACGACGCCGCCCTCAAGTGTCTCGAATGTCAACTCGCCGACCTGCGCGGGGCGATGGATCGAGTCCGCGGGTGTACGGAGCTGTCCGTGAGGTTGCTGGCCGAAGCCAAGCCCGCCGCGCCACTCGCGGCCCATTCCGCCCCCAGCGGGCGCGAGTATCTCAAACGCCGAGCCGTCGAGCTCGATCTGGTGGATGGTGTCGACTCGCGAGTGCTGGCCGAGGTCAAGCAGTGGGCGCAGGTCCGCGCTCCGCAAGGCACAGAGGTCGCCGTCGAAGCCCCGAGCCGGCTGGCACCCTACCTCCGCGCGATGTTCCTGGTGCCCCGCGCCAGCGCCACGCTCCTGAGCGCCACCCTGCAAACTCACCCCAGCGATCTCTGGCGCGGAGCGACCGTCGTCGGCCCTCGGGCCCCATTCACCTTCGCCAGCCTCAAAGCCCCGGGGGCGTAAGAAAGCTGCTCGAGATTCGTTCGATGTCGTCGTGCAGCGGGCGATCCTTCTCAAACCCGCGGCAGTCGGGCATCCACGCCGGCGCTGGCGCCACCCGCCCCGCCGCCCTGCCCGCCTGACGCAGGTGATTGAGCTGCGTGATCCCCGTCGCAAGAATCGCCAGCACATTCGCAAGCCGTCCAGTCTGCCCAAACGCCGCCCGGGCCGCCAGCGTCCCCATCGACACCACATCCTGATTCCGCCCGTTGGTGGGAATCGACGATGTCGCCACCGGCCCGCCATGGTGGCGCATCTCGGCGACGATCGCGGTGGCGGTGATCTGCCCCCCGGCCATCCCGCTGGTCGCGCCCGGCTGCCACGCCAGCAGCAGTGGGGCAGCGCCGTTGAACTCGGGGTTCAGCAGCACGTCAAGCTGACGCTCCGCCAACACCGCCGCCTGCACCACGGCGCTGTTGATGGCGTCGCTGGCAAACGCGATCTGCTGACCCTGAAAGTTCCCGCCATGCAGCACGGCTTCGTCGGGATACATCTCATCCCCCGTCCACACCACCGGGTTGTCGCTCACCCCGTTGATCTCGCGCTCGATGAGGTTTCTGGCGTGCTCAAGCTGATCGCGGCACGCTCCCAAAAACTGCGGCGCACAGCGCAGCGAGTACACCTCTTGCAAAGGCCGAGAAGTGTCCTCCCATGCCCCCTGCGAGCGAGCTTCGGCGAGAATGCGATCGGCGCTCACGCCTTGGTTGGCATGCCCCCGCGCCGCGTGCAGCCGCGGGTCCAGCGCCTGAGCGCGGCACCCCAGCGACCGATAGATCCACCCCGTCAGTTGCTCCGCCCGCTCCACCAGACGCTGGGCCCGCGCCAACGCCAGCGATGCAAACGCCGTCATGAACGCAGTCCCGTTCACCAGCGCCAAGGCGTCCCGCCCCGACAGCGAAAGGGGCGTCAGGTCGGCGCTCGCCAGCGCCTCCCGCCCCGCCAACACCTTCCCGTTCACGCGGGCCTGGCCCTCACCCATCAGCACCCGGGCAATGAACGACAGCGGGATCAGATCCCCGCTCGCGCCCACCGAGCCGATCTCGGGAATCATCGGACACACCCTCGCGTTCAAGATCGCCATGAGCGAACTCGCCACCTCCGGAGCAACGCCCGAAAGCCCCGCCGCCAGCGTCTTGGCCCGAATCAGCATGGTCGCGATCACCGCCTGATCGCCCGCACA
>JAKFUN010000251.1 GCA_021732675.1 Phycisphaerales bacterium | reverse complement strand
CTTCCCTTCCCGTCCCCTAGGCTTGCCCCACTTGGCCGGGGAGATTGACCGAACACAACCCGACCCATCGCGAAAGGCAACTCATGGCGGAAAACCCTTCAAACCCAGGCCCAACCGAGCGCCCGCTGCACTTTATTGAGAGCCTGATCGAAGCGGACAATGCGTCGCAGCGTTGGGGGTTGGCGGACGACAGCGGGCTGCCGCGAGTGCATACGCGGTTTCCGCCGGAGCCCAACGGGTACCTGCACATCGGGCATGCCAAGAGCATCTGTCTGAACTTTGGGCTGGCGAAGAAGTACTCGGGGCGGTTCAACCTGCGCTTTGACGACACCAACCCTGCGAAGGAAGAGCAGGAGTACGTCGACAGCATCAAGCGAGACGTGAAGTGGCTGGGGGGGGACTTTGATGATGGGCCCAACGCGGGGGGCGTCTTCTACGCCAGCAACTACTTTGATGAGATGTACGAGTTCGCCAAGGAGCTCATTCTCAAGGGCAAGGCGTATGTCTGCGAGCTGAGCGCGGAGGAAGTTGGCAAACGGCGCGGCAGCCCCACGGTGCCCGCGACGAGCCCGTATCGGGATCGGCCGATCGAAGAGAGCATGCGGCTGTTTCGCGAGATGAAGATCGGGCGGTTTCCCAACGGCAGCAAAACCCTGCGGGCGAAGATCGATCTGGCCAGCCCCAACTTCAACTTGCGCGATCCGGTGATGTACCGCATTGTGCACGAGTCGCACCACAACACGGGCGACAAGTGGTGCCTGTACCCCATGTACGACTGGGCCCACGGGCTGGAGGACTCGCTGGAGGGGATCACCCACAGCATCTGCACGCTGGAGTTTGAGAATCATCGCCCGCTGTACGACTGGTTTATGAACTCGATCAACGAAGGGCGCACGCCCGACGGCAGCGGCCCATGGGGGCGGATTGTTCACCACTCCCAGCAGATCGAGTTCGCGAAGCTGCAGCTCACCTACACCGTGCTCAGCAAGCGCAACCTGCTGCGAATGGTGAACGAGAAGCTGGTGCGCGGGTGGGATGATCCGCGGATGCCGACGATCAGCGCGATTCGGCGGCGCGGGTTTACCTCGCGGGCGGTGCGGGCCTTCGCGGACGAAGTGGGCTGCACCAAGACCGAGAGCGTGATCGACATCGGGCGCCTCGAGAACGCCGTGCGGCACGACCTGAACAAGCACGCCCCGCGCACCATGAGCGTGCTGCGCCCGCTGAAGGTGACAATCGAGAACTGGCCGGAGGGGAAGACCGACGAGCTGGACTTTGTGGTAAACCCTGAAGACCCCAGCGCGGGGACGCGCAAGGTCAGCTTCGGGCGGGAGATTTACATCGAGCAGGAAGACTTCATGGAGACGCCGCCGAAGAAGTTCTTCCGGCTTGCCCCCGGGCAGGAGGTGCGCCTGCGCTGGGCGTACTTCATCACTTGCACGGGCGTGGAGAAGGACGCGGGGGGGAACATTGTCGCCGTCCGCGCCACCTATGACCCCGCGACTCGCGGCGGCGACGCGCCGGTTGGGCCCGACGGCAAGCCCACCAAGAAGGTCAAGGGCACCATTCACTGGGTCGGGGCCCACAACGCCATCGAGGCGGAGGTGCGGCTGTTTGATCGGCTCTTCGCGGCCGAGGCGCCCGGCGAACGCACCGGCAAGTGGGAGGATGATCTCAACCCCAACTCGCTGGAGGTCATCACGGCGAAGCTCGACCCGGCGCTGGCGAGTGCCGCCCCGGGGGACACGTTTCAGTTCGAGCGGCTGGGTTACTTCTGCGTGGACCCAGATGCCGCTGCGGGCAAGCTGGTCTTCAATCGCACCATGACGTTGAAGGATGCGTGGGCGAAGGAGGCGGGGAGGGAGGCGAATGGCTGAGTGCCAAATGGCAAAAGGTCAAATGCCTAAAGGTCAAATCGCTAAATTGCGAAATCAGCACTTGGGGTCTGGGGCTGGTGCGGCTTCCGGCGCAACCCTCTTCTGACGTGTTCGGGGCCTCAAGCGGCCACCCTCTCTTTTTTCTCTCTCTCTCTCTCTCTCTCTCTCTCTCTTTCTTTCTTGTTTCTCTTCCCTGTCTCGCTCTCTCCCTCCCAGTTCTTTTCTTCTCTGTGCCTCTGTGCCTCTGTGGTGAACTCTCTTCGCCGCGATTCAACTGGCGAAGACGACCCCCGGCGAGACCCCAAGCACGCGGCGGATCGACAGCAGGCTCCCCAGCCCGATGGTGCCCAGGGTCGCGAAGAACGACCCGACCAGAAGCTGCCAGGGGAAGTAGGCGGAGAGCTCGCTCTCGAAAGCTCGGGTGGCAAGGGTGAACGCGCCGGCGGCCCCGGCGCCGATGCCGTAGCCCACGGTGCCGACGACGAAGGCCTGCAGCAGGATCATTCCCACCAGGGTGGCGGAGCCGGTGCCCATGGCCTTGAGGACGGCGAAGTATCGAAGGTTCTCGAGGGTGAACTGGTAGAAGATGGACGCCGAGAGCAGCAGTCCGACGACAAAACCCAGCGCGATGGTGATCCCGAAGTTCACGCCGATGCCGGTGGCGATGACGATAAAGTCGATGGTCTTGAGCCGGAACTCGTCGGGGGTGAGGGCGACGACGTCCCCCAGCCCGTCGATGGCTTGCTGCACTTGGCGCACGTCGGCCTGCGGCTTGGCCTTGACCAGGATGTAGCTGATGCGTTCGCGCCCGACCGGGGTGAACTTGATGGCGTTGTCGAAGGTCGTGTAGATAATGCCGTTGCTTTCAAAGCCTTTTTTGGCTTTGCAGATGCCGACGACGACGGCGCGGCGATCGTTGATCTTGAGCTCGTCGCCCACCTTGGCGTTGTTCATGAGAGCCGCGGAACCCCGCTCGACGACGATCGCATCGGGGCGGCGGAGGTCCTCGATGTTTCCCTCGACCATCTCGACGGGCCTGCCGACCAGCGTGTTGCGGGGGATGCCGAGGATCTGGACCTTTTTGAAGTTGCCGTTGGAGAGCTCGGTGACGGCCCAGTTGGTGAAGAAGGGCTCGGCCCACTCGACTCCCGGCACGCTGCGGACGCGATCTAGTTTTTGGTCCGAGATCGACCGATATTCCGCAACCCATTTGGTGCCCGGGTCCATCACCCACAGGTCGGGCTGTTTGACGTTTTGCAGCGGGCCGGTGGCTTGAAAGAGGAGCCCGAGAAAGATCGCGCCTTGCTGGTTCATGAGCAAAGCCGCAAAGGCCAGGCCCAAAACGAGCGTGACGTATTTGGTGCGGTCGCCGACAAGCATGCGAATTGCGACATGGAACACGCCGGATCGTACGCGGGCTTCGGGGCGGCTTTAGGGGAGCGGGTTGCCCACACCCGCTGCGAGGTTGATCCTTGCTTGGCCGGAACCTCGTGAGGTTGAGGGGAACACCATGGCAGCACACGGAGCCAGGCGCAACGTGGTGGCACCTCGCGTCGCGGTGCTCCATATGGTTGATCATGGTGCGATGGATCACGATCATCCTTTCAGTCTCCGGGCTGGCGATTGGGGTCTGGGCGGTGGCGACGGCGGACGAAAAGCCGGTCAAGCTGCCCCTGGCCCGCCCTGCGTCGGTCAATCCCTATCTGCGGGGGGTGGCGTCGCTCGGGATCGTCGAGCCGGCGGATCGCAACGTGGCGGTGGTCGCCCCAGAGGCCGGGCTGGTGACTGAGGTGCTGGTGAATGTTGGGGACCGGGTGAAGGCTGGCGACCCGCTGTTCTTGCTGGACGCGCGGCGTTTGCGGGCGGATCTGGTTCGGGCGGAGGCGTCGGTGGTGGCGGCGCAGGCGGACGTGGATCGGTGGCACGCGTTCCCGCGGGTGGAGGATGTGCCGCCCCTGCAAGCCGCGGTGGCGCGGGCGGAGGCCCTGGCGAAGGATCGGGCCGACCTGATGAGCCTGACGCGCGACGCGGTGGCGAAGGGGAGCGGGAGCGAGCGGGATCTGACCGCGACGCAGTTTGCGATGGAGGCGGCGAAGGCGGAGGTGGACCGGGCGAAGGCGGAGCTTGCGAAGATGAACGCGGGTGGGTGGCTGCCGGATCTGAAGGTCTCGGAAGCGGCGCTCAAGCAGCGCCAAGCGGAGGTGGAGGCGTTGCACCTGCTGATTGATCGTCTGACGGTGCGAGCGCCGCGCACGGGGACGGTACTTCGGCGGGAGATCGAGCCGGGTGGGTACGCGAGCATTGACAGCAAGAGCCCGTCGTTGATCATCGGCGATCTGGAGCATCTGGCGGTGCGGGCGCAGGTGGATGAGGAGGACATCGCGCTGGTGCGGGCAGAGGCGAAGGCCACGTGCCGCACGCGCGGGTCGGTGGTGATCGAAGCCCCGCTGAAGTTCATGCGGATCGAGCCCTACGCGCGGCCCAAGGTGGACATCACGGGCGCGAACCAGGAGCGGGTCGACACCCGGGTGATCGACGTGGTGTTTGAGTTGCAGGCCGCGACGTCGGTGACGCTCTATCCGGGGCAGGCGGTGGATGTCTTCATCGAGGCAACCCCCGCGCAGCCGTGAAAAACGCGGCGCACGGTCGAGGTCGCTGCGTCCGTGACTACTCGTTGCGCAGGGCGCGCACGGGGCTCATCATGGCGGCTCGCAGGGCCGGAACGCAGGCGCCCAGGGCGCAGCTCAAGATCCCCAGCACGCCCACGATGGCGGCGTTGGCGGGATCGACATGGCTGGGGATGCGGGTGAAGTAGTAGACACTGGGGTTCCAGATGACGATGCCCAAGTTGGCCCCGAGCCACTCGTGAATGGGGTTGATGTTGAGGACGACGGCGTACGCCAGGGCCAGCCCGAGGATGGAGCCGACTATCCCGATGGCCGCCCCGTAGCGGACCCACAGCCAAGCCACCCCCGCGCGGCCGGCGCCGAGGGCGCGCAAGACCCCGATGTCCGGAGTCTTCTCGCGGACCATCGACCAGAAAATCGCGAGCACGAGAAAGACGGCGGTCAGCGAGATGAAGCCGAACAAGAACAGCAGCAGCGAGATTTCGGTGCGCACCGCGCCGATGAACCCCTGGTTGATGTCTTCCCAGGTCAAGATCTCGATCGACGTGGCGGCGGGGACCTCCCCCGGGTGTGCGCCGGCGAAGTCGGCGTAGATGGCCTCGACCTTGGTCTTGAGGCGCTGGGCCTCGCGGGCGTCGGCATCGGGCCGGGTGCTCTTGACGATGACATGGGTCACGCGGGCGGGCTGGTCTTTGAACTTTGGTCCGCTGGTGGTCGGGAAACTTTCCTCGCCCGGGTCGGCGGGCGCGGGGGTGCTGTCGACGGAGCGCAGCGCGTTCATCCGCAGCATCTTCTGCATGGCTTCGAGGTTCACCATGATGACCGAGCGATCGGCGTCGTACATCCCGGTGCGAAACTCGTTGGCTACGGGCAATGGCTGGCTGAAGGCTTCGTAAGGACGTCCCTGACTGTCGAGGGGGAAGACGGTGAGGGTGACGCTCCCGCTGCGGGGCAGAAACTCGTCGTGCCAGATGGTCTGCCCGGTGATGTTGGTCTGGGTCATCTGCTTGGGGAGATAGATCCCCGTGACAGCGCGGCGGTTGAGCCCGGTGAGCTCGATGCCTGGCACCACCGCCGGCAGCGCCACCCCGGTCTTTGGGTCTACCCGCGTGAGCGAGAGCCCGTTCTCGAGCACCTTGTTCCAGGCGATCCCGTCTTTGGTCAGGCGTGGGTCGTCGCCGAACTTGTCTTTGGGGAGGGGCTTGTCCAGTTGCCGCCACCAGAGCGACTGGGCAAAGTCGGAGACTTTGGCAAAGCTCTTGCCTTCGACGCCTCGCATGCGGGCGCCGATGCTGGTGCCGTTGGGGAGGCGGACGATGCCGAAGGTTTCGATCATGGGGGCGGCGCCGGCGACCTCTGGGTCTTTCTCGAGGCGGGCGACGAGGTCGTCGTAGTGTGCAAAGCCGGCGCCGGGCCATCCGACGACGACATCGCCGGTGAGGGTCCGCCCGCTGTTGATGAGGGTGGTGAGGAAGCCGCCCATGACGGACCAGGTGACGAGCACCATGGCGGTGCAGAGCGTGACCCCGAGGGCCGCGAGGAGGGGCATGACCTTGGTGAAGAGATATCGGCGGGTGAGCAAGGCGTGGTACATCGGGGTAACTCTATCCGGACCAGCGCGGCCTCCCGGGCGGGTGCGGGGGGCCGAATTGCTGGGTGCCGATCCGGACGGCCGAACCTGAGGAGTCTGGGCCGAGTAGGTTGATCTAGGCGAAGTGCGGGTGTGGGAGGCGGTTTTTTTCCCCGCCCCGCCCCGGTTTGAGCACCTCCCGCTGACCGACGTCTATGCTGTTGGTCGGGGCGTTTGTCGCCGATAAGAGGTTTCGCGATTCGGGGATGCGCCGCCTTTGAGCGATCACCCGGTAGGAACACAACCATGTGCGGGATCGTCGCCTACGTCGGCTCCAAGCAGTGTCAGCAGCTCATGTTGGAGGGGCTGAAGCGTCTTGAGTATCGCGGGTACGACTCGGCGGGCATCGCCACGATCGACCACGGGAAGATCCGGGTGGTCAAGACCATCGGCCGGGTCGCGAACCTCGAAGACAAGCTCGAAACGGTCGGGGCCATGCGCGGCACGATCGGGATGTGCCACACCCGTTGGGCGACGCACGGGGGCGTGACCGACTTCAACGCCCACCCGCACACCGACGACAAGTCGGGGATCTGCATCATCCACAACGGGATCATCGAGAACTACGCGTCGCTGAAAACCTACCTCGAAGAAAAGGGGCATCGGTTTGTGAGCCAGACCGACACCGAGGTGCTGGCAATGCTGATCGGCGAGCTCTACGACGGCGATCTGGAAGCCGCGGTGCAGGCGGCGCTGCGCGAGTGCACCGGGGCATACGGGATCGTCGTGATGTGCGAGCGCGAGCCCGAGACGCTGGTGGCGGCCCGCAAGGGAAGCCCGTTGATGGTGGGGGTGGGGGACGGGGAGTTTCTGGTCGCCTCGGACGGTTCAGCGATCATCTCGCACACCTCGCAGGCCTTCGCCTTGGAAGACTATCAGGTCGTCAAGATCACCCCGCAAGGCTTTCGCACCAGCACGATCCACAATGTGCCCGTGACGCCCAAAGTGCAGCAGCTTGAGATCGAGCTCGAGGAGATCGAGCTGGGTGGCTACTCGCACTTCATGCAGAAGGAGATCTTCGAGCAGCCCAAGGCGCTGCGCAACACCTTCCGGGGTCGTTTCGGTATCGAAGATGGCCGCGTCGTGCTGGGGGGGTTGGCGGATCATGCCAAGGAGCTGGTCAAGGCCAAGCGGGTGGTGCTGCTGGGGCAGGGCACGGCGCTGCACGCGGCGATGATCGGGAGATATCTCTTCGAAGACCTGGCGAAGATTCCCGCGACGAGTGAGTTTTCCAGCGAGTTTCGCTATCGCAACCCGATGATCGAGGAGAACACCGTTGCGATCGCGGTCAGCCAGAGCGGCGAGACCGCCGACACGCTGGCCGCGCTCATCGAGGCGAAGGATCGCGGGGCCCTGGCCCTGGGCGTGATCAATGTGGTGGGCTCGACGATCGCCCGCGAGACCGACGCCGGGGTCTACCTGCGGGTGGGCCCGGAGATCGGCGTCGCGAGCACGAAGGCGTTTGTCGGGCAAGTCGCGGCTCTCACGCTGGTAGCGATGTGGATGGGGCGGCGGCGCTACATGTCCGCCGACCAGTGCTCCAGCCTCATGAAGTCCTTCGAGCAGATCCCCGAGAAGATCGAGCGGGTGCTCGCCACCGACGAGCACATCAAGAAGGTCACTCAGAAGTACGTCGACCGTGAAAACTGGCTCTTCCTGGGGCGGGGGTACAACTACCCGACGGCGCTGGAGGGGGCGCTCAAGCTCAAGGAAATCAGCTACATCCATGCGGAGGGGATGCCCGCGGCGGAGATGAAGCACGGGCCCATCGCGCTCATCAATGAAGGCATGCCGGCGGTCTTCATCGCCAACCGGGGCCGCCAGTACGAAAAGGTGATGAGCAATATCCAGGAAGTCCGGGCCCGGGGCGGGCACGTGATCGCGGTGGCCACCGAGGGAGATGAGAACATCCGCAAGTACGCCGAGGATGTCTTCTACGTCCCGGATATCGAGGAGCCGCTGAGCCCGATCCTGACGGTGGTGCCTTTGCAACTGATGGCCTACCACGCAGCGGTGCTCCGAGGCCACGATGTGGACAAGCCCCGCAACCTGGCCAAGAGCGTGACCGTCGAGTGAGCCGGTGGCTGTCGGCACCCGGAACGCAAAATCTGCGCATCCGACACCTTCAAGTCCGTACAAAACCCAATCTTTGCCGATAATCGCAAATCTGCGGCGAGATAACTCAAACCCGTGGGTTATCGGGGTCGATGACCAGAGTACCTCCGCGTGCCACGCGTTGGTGGAGTCTGCGCATGGCCCGGCTGTCGTCTGACGCACCCAAAGCCCGCACCAAGATTCTCGCATCGCGGCCAATCGACGTGGACGCGCCGGGGATTCTGCGCACACAGCGTTTGGCGCTGCGGCCGCTCACCAGCCGCGACCGAGCGGAGTTTCTGCGCGTGCTGGCTCTGAACCCCGAGCAAACCTCGCCCTTGGGGCTGATCCGCGCCGGGGACTCGTTGGAGCGAGCATTTGAGCGTCAACTGGAACTCACCCACGAGGCGGATCGCACGGGTCGGGCATGGCGGCGCGCTGCGTTCCTTCCTGCGGGCCAGCTCGTCGGCTGCTTTAACTTGGGTGAGATCACCCGCGGGCTTTGCTTTGCGGGGGAGCTCTCGTGGTGGCTCGCCCCAGACCAGACCGGCCTGGGCTACGCCACCGAGGGGCTGCGGGCGGTGATCGATCACGCGATGGCCGACATTCCCCGGGGACTGGGCCTGCACACCTTGCGGGCCCACATTCATCCCGGCAACGTTCGCAGCCTTCGCCTGGCGCTTCGCCTGGGGCTCACTCACTCCGGGGGCACGGCGCAGGTGTGCGGGGTTGAGGGGTGGCAGACCCATCAGGTGTGGGAGTTGCGGATCTCCAGCGCGGCGTGAGCTGCCTTGATCTCCGAGACGATGGGGTCAGGCCGCCAGCGCCCGCTTGCAGGCCATCACGAGGTCCTTGACGGCTTTTGAAGGTTCGGCGCCGGGCTTGAGCTGGGTGATGGTACTCAGCGCGTTCTCGCACGCCTTGCCGACCAGGGGCATGCCCAGTGATGGCGCGACCCCCTTGAGCTGAAGGCACATGTCCCCCGCGACTTTGGCGTCCCCGCTGGTGATGGCTAGTTCGAGGCGCTCGATCATGGGGCGGACCAGCTCGGTGGGCACCCCGGCCAGGGCCGCGACCGGGTTCTCGTTGGCCGAGTCCCCCGCGGCGGTCGACTGGGTCACGAGCAGACGCTCCGCCAGCGAACGCAGCAACTGATCCTGAGAGAAGGGCTTGGTGAGCATGCTGACGTTGGTGAGCTCCCACAAGCCCACCCGCATCAGGCCGATGGCGTCGGAGGTGACCATCAGCACCGGGGCGAGGATGTCCATCGCCCGCAGCTTGGCCACGACTTCGGTGCCCAGGATGTCGGGCAGGCGCCAGTCGCACAAAATGATGTCGAAGTTCTCCATTCCCCGGTTGATCGCGTCGGCCCCGGTGGTGACCAGCTCGGTCTGGATCGAGGTCTCCCGCAGGTAGTGGCGCACGATGGTCGCGTCCAGCTCGCAGTCTTCAACGTGGAGCAATCGCCCCTTGAGCGAGGCGGGCTTGACGAGCTCCAGCGAGAAGAAGTCCTCGCGATTGTTCCCCCCGACAAAGTCCCCCAGGTTGATCTGGCGATCGAACTTGATCCCGATCTCGTGGAGCGTGCCCTGGCGGAACTGACAACGCCGGACCTCGCCCACGACGTCCACCGTGCCCCCCGAGGTGCGGGTGAGCTGCACCTTGCAGCGCGAGCCGGGGTGGATGAATCCCGCATGCAGGAGCGAGATTCCCCCTCGCGAAAGGTTGCGGCACGCCAGCTTGAGCTTGGTCGACGACCCGCCCGGATGATCGATCGAGAACATCACCCCGGTCTGGCGAAAGGGCCAGCGGGCAAACTCCCGCCTTACCGGCTTGCGCCCCCCGTCCATCGAGTCGATCATGTCGAGGAGCACGCCCAGCTCGCGAAGGCCCAGCCCCAGCGTGTTGGGTCGCTCTGATGAGACGATCTTGGGCTTGGTCTTGGTGTGTTGGGCCCGCGCCTTGGGGTCTAGCATGGTCCGAGATCTCCGCGAGTGGAAACCAAGCACCCCGGCGAGGCGCTTCGCTTCTGGCAGAGTCATCGGGTGTTGTTTCTGGTGCCCGCAACCGCCGCGGCTTGTCGGGGGATTAACCCCCGGCGCCCTCGTCCCAGATCGCACAACCCATCAATCCTTCGCGGTCCGCTCGGCAAAGCCTTCGCGGCAAGGATCAGCCCCCGCGAGTTTGCGGACCATCGCCGGGGCAGCAGACGCTTCGCAGGCTCGATCGCTCAAACGTCCAGGTTGCGGACCTCAAGGGCGTGGTCTTCGATGAAGCGGCGTCGGGGTTCTACCTCTTCGCCCATGAGGATGGAAAAGAGACCATCCGCGTTGCTCAGCATGTCCCAGGTGACCTTCAGCAGCGTGCGAGTGCCGGGGTCCATCGTGGTTTCCCACAACTGCTCGGCGTCCATCTCGCCCAGACCCTTGAAGCGTTTGGTCTCGAGCCCGCGGCGCCCGATGTTGCGAAGCCCGTCCATGATCGCGGGGATGTTGGCGGCCTCGACCTCGCCGGAGCGGCTTCGTCCCGCGGGCCCCTCGGGCCTCTCGGCGTCTTCGCCAGCTTCTTCCTTGCCCCCAGACCCCTCGACCGGTGCTTCGTGAGCCAACGCCCCCGCCTTGGTGAGCCACAGGAATCGCGACGGCACCCGCTGCCCGGTGACGGTCTCTTCCTGCAACGCGCTGTAGGTGATCGGGTTGACCGGAACGCCCAGCTCGCCCAGCTCCACGAACATCCGCTCCAGCTCGCGGTTTTCATGCAACTCGCGCACGACGGCCTCGCCCCCGGCGGTCTGGGCCGGGTCGCTGGCGCGATCCGCCAGGCGCAGCCCGTGCTTGGAGACGATCTCGAGGGCTTCGCTCTCGGACCACGCCCAGGCGTCGTTGTCGCGCCATGAGATGCGATGCGTGGGAAGCTTGCGCCCCGGGTGCCCTTCGCGGGCGGAAAGCAACTGAACGAAGCGCACCCCGCGGCGTTCGGCGATCTCCACCAGCTCGGCCATGCGGCGCAGCAGGTGCATGGCCCGGCGCAGGGGCGTGCCTTCCAAGCGGGCCGTCTCGCGGGCGGTCGCCCTCGCTTCGTCCACCCGCTGCACGTCGCGCACCACCAGCACGGTGTGCTCCAGCCCCATGTCCATGAGCGCATCATCCAGCAGGCGATCGTTCAGGACGTAGGTGACTTTCTTGGCCTTGCCAGAGCCGCGTGCGACTTGATAGAGCGGGGGCTGGGCGATGTAGATATGTCCCCGGCGGAGCAGCTCGGGCATCTGGCGGAAAAAGAACGTCAGCAGCAGGGTGCGGATGTGGCTGCCGTCGACGTCGGCGTCGGTCATGATGATGATCTTGCCATAGCGGAGCTTGGCGATGTCGAGCTCCTGCCCGATGCCCACGCGGAGGGCCGCGATGAGCGTGCGGATCTCCTCGTTGTCGAGCATTTTGTCGATGCGGGCCTTTTCGACGTTGAGGATTTTGCCCTTCAGGGGCAGAATGGCCTGGGTCTCGACGTTGCGTCCCAGCGTGGCGGACCCGCCTGCCGAATCGCCTTCCACCAGGAAGAGTTCGCTCTCGTCCACGTTCTTGGTCTTGCAGTCGCGGAGTTTGTGGGGCATGGAGCCGCCATCGAGCGCGCTCTTGCGGCGGGTAAGCTCGCGGGCCTTGCGGGCGGCTTCGCGAGCCTGGGCGGCGATGATGCCGCGAAGGCACAGGCGCTTGGCCTCGGCGGGGTGCTCTTCGAGCCAGCGATCCAGCCCCTCCTGCACGGCGGAGGCGACGAAGCCTTCGACCTCGGGGTTGAGCAGTTTTTCCTTGGGCTGGTTGTTGAAGGTGGGGTTGGGGATTTTCACCGAGACGATGGCGACGAGGCCCTCGCGTAGATCTTCGCCGGTGGGCGTCGGGTCTTTTTCTTTGATGATTCCGGTTTTTTTGGAGTAGCCGTTGAGGGCCCGGGTGAGGGCGACCTTGAAGCCCTGGGCGTGGGTGCCGCCATCGACGTTGTTGATGTTGTTCGCGAACGACAGCACGCTTTCGGCGTAGCCATCGTGATACTGCATGGCGATCTCGCAGACGGTGGCGCCTGCGGGGTTGTCGGCCCGGAAGTAGACCGGGTTGGAGACCGAGCTCTTGCCGGTCATGAGGTGCGCGACATATTCGAGCAGCCCGTGCTTGGCCATGTAGGTTTCGGTGCGGATTTTCCCGTCCGGCCCGACGCGTTCGTCGGTGAGGGTGAGCATGACGCCGGGGTTGAGGAAGCTCAGCTCGCGCAGGCGGGCGGAGAGCGTGGCGTAGTCGAAGGAGGTTTCGGGGAAGATGGTGGGGTCGGGGCGGAAGGTGACGGAGGTGCCGCGACTGCGGGTGGCGTTGGCCGGCACCGGGCCCACAAACTTCAAGGGCTCGGCGACCCGCCCGCGTTCAAAGCCGATCGAGTGGATTTTGCCGTCGCGATAGACCTCGCAGGTGAGGTATTCGCTGAGGGCGTTGACGCAGGAGACGCCCACGCCGTGGAGACCGCCGGAGACTTTGTACGCGGAGCCTTCCTGCTGGAACTTGCCGCCCGCGTGGAGCTTGGTGAGCACGATTTCGACGGCCGGGCGACCGTTGAGGTTGGGGTCCTCGTGCTTCATGGGCTCGACGGGGATCCCGCGCCCGTCGTCGGCGACTCGGCAGGACCCATCGGGCTGAATGGTGACGTTGACGAACTTCGCGTGCCCCGCCATGGCTTCGTCGATCGAGTTGTCGACGACTTCGTACACGAGGTGATGCAGGGCAGCCAGCCCGGTGCCACCGATGTACATGCCGGGGCGCTTGCGAACCGCGTCGAGCCCTTCGAGAACCTGAATCTGGTCGGCGCCGTAGGCGGTGTTGACGTGCCCGGGCCCGCCGTTGGCCACGGCGTCGGAGTTCACGGACAAGGCTGAAGCCGATGATCCCAGTGTGTTGATGTCAGACATGGCGCTCCATCGCAAGGGCGAGTGAACGGCCCGTTCGGGTACGGGCCTCAGATCTTGTGCCAGCGGCTGCCCCGAAAAACGCCCCGCCGAACCAGCCCAAAAGTATAGGAAACCCGCGGCCTTCATGACGCCACAATCCTAAATAACTCACAGGAAATGCGCGCAGAATCGGCCCTCGCCTCGGCCCGGGGGCGGGCGTCAAAATCACCCCGTGGGGTCGCGCCTGGTGTAGGCCTTTGCCCCGATCGGCAGGGCTGCCATGATCTACAAACAAGATCCAATCAAAATACAAACGACGGTGCGAACGCTCGTCACTCGATGAAAGCGAGCGAGACAATCCACTAACCTCAGCGCATGGACCCGGTTGTGACCACTTCTACGGCACCGCTCTTTACTCGGCACGTCTTGCGTGCGATGCCGCCAGCCGGAGAAGGGACCCCTGCGGACCCGGAGCGCGATGTTCACTGCGCGGCTTTGGACAAGTCCACCAAGGTGGCGCTGCGCAAAGAGTTCACGACCATGCGCGATCGAGCCCTGGTGCGGGTCATGACCGTCCCGGGGTTGTTCTGGATCGGCATCATCATGACGCTGGCGCTGGTGGTGGGGGGCGTGCTCACGCGGCGGGCCGGGCCATGGGCTGGGCTGATCGTCGGCGTCTTGGTGGCGAGCCTGATCATCCCGGCGATCCTGTGGTTGAGAGCCCGAAGCGCTCCGAAAGCACCGAAAGAGGCCAAGGACCTTCTGGCCCCGGCGAGCGACGAGCGGTTTCGATTGCGCCTGATAAGCGATGCGAGGCTGGCGTGGGCGCTGAGGGATATGTCCAACCAACCGTTTGAGCCGCAGGTCTTTGCGATCCCTTTTTATGTGCCCGCCCGGCGCTGGATCGTGGTGACGTTTTGGCTTTTACTCTCGGCGGGGCTGTACGCCGGGTGGTGGTGGCTGCGTCACCAGGTGGGGATCGCGGGGAGAAGCGCCAGCGGGCCGCCGCAGGTCTGGGAGGTGTGGGGGATGATGGCGCTGGCGGCCTCGCCCTTTGCGTGGGCCTGGCCGGTGTACCTGCGGGTCTCACCCGGGCGGGTGGACCTGCTGCGCTACCCGCTGCTTGGGGCGGGCAAGCCGGCGATCACGAGCTTTGACGTTCGACATGCCAAGGTGACGTGTCAGGCCTACGGCGAGAACGGGCACATTCTCATTGAAACCCCGGACGAAGAGCCCCAAAGCATCCAGCTCAGCCGCTGGGGTGCCAAGTTCCACGATGTCTTCCGTGCGGTCTTCGAGGCGGCCCGCTGGCGGGGCGAGCTGTTGACGCTGCCGGAGGATGAGCTTGTAGGGTGAGGATTGGTGGGGAAGTGGTTGAGTGGTTGAGTGGGCCGGTGTTGGACGCCGGACGCGGTCGCCAGATCACTTCGCCGCTATGCCACTCGACCACTTGACTACTGCTCTCTCACGGGACCACCTTCACCTGGCTCACCTCGGGCACGAGCAGTTCGTAGATCATCGCGATGTCGTCGTTCATGAGGCGCACGCACCCCATGGACTTTTGCTGGCCGATGCTGGAGGGGTCGATGGTGCCGTGGAGCCCGAAGCCCTTGTAGACCGCGGAGTCACCCACGCCCTCCCAGCCGACCCAGAACTCGCCGATGGGGTTCTTGGGGTCGTCCGCGTCGAACTTCTCGCCGGTGCGGGGGTTGACCCACTTGGGGTTGATGAGCTTGCTGTCTTTCTTGACGCGGAAGTTGCCCAAGGGCGTCCCGCCCTCGGCCCCCAGCCCGGCCTTGAAGGAGCGGATGTAGACCCAGTCGCTCTGCTCATCGGGCGAGCCGGCGAAGAGATCGACGCGATAGTCGGCCTTGTGCACGATGGCGTGGAAGGGCCCGCGCACCAGCTTGAGCTTGGCGCCGACCCGAAGACGCTTGGAATCGACCTTGTTGATCCGCTCGATCAGTTGCCATTCGGTGGCGAGCTGGCGCTTGCGGGCAATTTTGACCAGCGAGTCCCCGCCTTGCACGGTGTACGACTCGACCAAGGGGTCGCCCGGGGCCAGGGTCTTGCTGAAGACCAGGTCGTCGTTCAGGCGGGTGAGTTTGTCGCGCAGGGCTTCAGAGTCGGTGCGGCTGATGTCCCCGCTCAGAATCGCCTTGCTGTACGACGCCCGGGCTTCAATCTGGCGACCCCCCGCCATGGCCCGGTCGCCGGCCTCGATGTAGCTGCGGACCACCTGAGTGGAGCCGCTGCCGGCCAAGGGCTCGCGCGGGGGTGCTT
>JAKFUN010000090.1 GCA_021732675.1 Phycisphaerales bacterium | reverse complement strand
TGGCGCGAACGGTGAAGCTGCAAGCGGGGGCGTCGACATCCGCTCCGATGTCTACGCCCTGGGCGTCATGCTCTACCAACTCCTGACCGGCGGCGCGTTCCCCTACGAGGTCGTGGGCAACGTCATCGACGTGCTCAACAACATCATCAAGACCAAACCCAAGCCGCCGAGCGAGACGGTCGCGGAGTTGCACACGCCGACGGCGGCGATGGTCGTCCGCGCCGGTGGCACAGGCGTCTCGCCTGTGAGCAAGACGCCGGTTGCATCCGCCCCCATCCGCCGCAACCCGCCGCTCGTTAACGAAACCATCGAAGCCATCGTCCTCAAGGCCCTCGAAAAAGACCCCGCCCAGCGCTACCAGTCCGCAGGCGAACTCGCTGCCGACATTGATCGGTACCTCGCCGGTCAGCCGACTTCGGCGGTCGTCTGGTCCAAGCGTCCCAAGCCCGCATCCACTTCCCGCCCATTCCGTCGCACGGCCGCCATCGCCGCATCCGTCGTCCTCGTCGCCACCCTCGTAGGAGTTTCCATGAACGCAAAGACTCTCGCCGTCTGGCTCGGCCTAGCTACCGCCGCCGCGCCGATCCTGCCCACCGACCTTTCGCCCCTCGCGCCCAGCACCGCCGAGGCGGCGATGATGGAGGCTGAGTTCCAGCCTGACGTACAGGCCACGGACAAGCGGCTGAACAAGCTGGCCGAGGATTTGGCCCTCGTCGAAGCGAAGCTCAACGCGGCCAGTCGCCAACTCGTCGCCGTGGATCCCAAGCTCGAACTTCCCGCCGAAGCAAAGGCCGGGCCGATGGCGTTCGACGCCTTCCTCGCCAAGCTCTCTCAGGCCTCCACCGACGCGGGCCGCCCGTTGCAACTCCCCGCAATGAGCCGAGAGGACTTCGATCGGCTCGTCAAGAGCGAAGCCGAGGCGCTCGGCCGCGAGACCGACAAGGAAGTCTTGCTCGCCAAGCGCCGCGACCTGGACGACCAGCAAGCGACCCTATGGGCACAGGTCGCCTTTGGCAGCTTCACGGGCCGCGAGGTCGATCGCATCTTCCGGTTCCGCGCCAAGTCGCTCTCGCCAATGAACGAAGCATCTACCGCTCGAAGCAAGACGATCGAGCACGGCGTAAAGGTCCGCCGCTTGTCCGACAACGCTTTCCGCTCGATGGGTGAGGCTCCAATGGCCGAGGGCGGCCCCATCGACCTCTGCACGCGATTCACAGCCGTCGCCGAACAGCCCAAGACCGCGCTGGTGGACTTTCGCCAAGTCGTCATGGACGGCAAGGACGCCAACGGCCTGACCGACGATGACCGCAAGGGCATGGGAGAACTGGCAGACCTGTCCAAGAGCATGACCGACTCGCTGGACGGCGCGGCTGAGTCACAGACCCGCTTGACCAAGGAAGAGGGCGAGATGGCCCGCTTCGTGAATCGCGGGCGACTCCAGCAAGACCTCTTGGATGCAGCAAACGCCGCCGCCCGTCTCGACCAACGCCTCGTCGCGCTCTCGAAGACGTGGCACGTGGACGTGGACACGGCGTCGAAGCTTGGGCCAGTCGTGCCCGCGGTGGCAAAGCGACCCGAACAGCAAAAGGCTCCAAAGGGCAAGCCTCGCGAGATCAAAGCGGGCGTGCCCGCAGTTGTTGAGCTGTTTCCTGTGGACAGCACTTGGTCGGGCACGTTCATGGACGTGAACCTGAAGGAAGACTTGGGCTTTGCTGGAAAGGTGGTCAAGACTGCCGGCAACACGGCCACCATTCAGTGGCGAGATAGCTATGGCAACTGGGAGATGCAGGTAGTCGCGAGAGACGGAAGGCTGGTCGTTGTGACCTGCATCGGGCTCGATCCCGAGAACGGGCCACGCCGCAACGTCTTCAAGGACATCCGGATCGATGGACCGATCCCGCAGATCGGAGAGACTGTCGAACTCTCCGGTGTCTGGACCATCACCCGTCTTCCTTCCAACAAGCAGGAGGTCTATCGGCCAGTGCTGAAGATTCGAAATGATGCGCCGGCGAAGGCCGGGCGACCCGCCGCCGACGCTCTCAACACCATCTTCCCCGTTGGTGCGAAATTCACCGGTCGCTGGAAGAACGGCGCAAACTGGGAGAACTACGAGTTCTTTGAAGTCACCGGCAACAACGGCGAGGTCGCGACACTGCGGCTGAAGAATGACTACGCGTTCTGGGATATTGAAGTCAAACTCACGGGGAACCGGCTGGAGTGGACTTCCGTCACGCAGAACGGGCCAGGTTTCGTTGCCGGTGCGCCCGCCCGCACCAATATCACGAACGTCAAGGTCTCCGCGACAGCGGACGCAGCAGCGAAACAAGGGACCATTCGCTTCAAGGGGAAGTACGACTGGCGGAACAACCGTGACGGCGCGGCAAACTGGACGGTTGAGTACGAACTCAATCGATAGACAAGTCGCACTTTCCACCCAAGCACGTTCAACAGCTCCTCCAACAAGGCTGCCAACACCTGCACCCGCTGGAACGAGTCGATGGACCTCAAGCCCGAGTGACCCGAGCGCTCAACCAGCGACAACCCACACTCGCACGGACACGCCGGAGGCAACCCGCCCCCGGCGTTTTCCTTTCCAGCCCCCTGCGCCACCACCGTCGCCCCTCATGCTGCAACTGTCGCCGTCGAGATCTCCGACCACGGCCCCTTTTCGCCGCGTGTGTTGATCCAGCGGGCCATGTAGACGGCGGTTTTGCCGCCCTCGCCTGCCTTGAACTCGGCGCGGAAGCTCGGCTTGGTGGTCATGGTCAGAAACCTGAGCGCGGCGGGGTCGGTCGGCGCGGGGCTGTCCGCATCGACGAGTTTCACGCACACCTCGGCCCCCAGCACGCCCGCGGGCCGGACGCGGCTCTTCGGCGTGGTTTTGCTACAAGCGTGTGCGGCAGTGGCGAGCGCTATGCTGAAGCGGACTCTTTGATCTTCTATTCTCGCCCAAGCCTCAGCGTGCCGGGTTGACGAGGATGACCGGGGTCGAGGTTGTCGGGACGCGTGGTGTGGCGCTCGGGCGTGTCTACGTCCCGGGCGGCATCACATTGGCGGCTCCGCATCGGGGCAGCCAAAGGAGCCTCCTATGAACCGCGTCCTCATCTGGGATCTGCCCACCCGCCTCTTCCATTGGCTTCTCTCGGGCGGCTTCATCGCCGCAGCCATCATCGCGCTCGCGCTTGGCGAAGACAGCCCGCTGTTTCCGTACCACGCGATCATCGGCCTGACTATCGCGCTCATGGTCTGCCTCCGCGTTATCTGGGGCATCGCCGGCACGCGCTACGCCCGCTTCGGCACGTTCATCTTCGGGCCCGCCGCAGTGATCGAGTACATGAAGGGCACGCTCGTTGGCGGCGGCAAGCGCTACATCGGGCACAACCCCGGCTCGGCCCTGGCGATCTTCGCGCTGCTCGGGCTCCTGCTCGCGATGGCCGTCACTGGTTTCATGATGGGCCAGGGCAATGAAAGCGTGAAGGAGATCCACGAGATCCTCGCGTGGGTCACGGTGGGCGTCGCCGTCGCGCATGTGCTGGGCGTCGTCCTCCACACCATCCGCCACCGCGAGAACATCACGCTGAGCATGATCCACGGCAAGAAGCACGCCGAGCCATCCGACGCGATCACCTCGGCCAAGCCGATCATCGCGGTGATGTTTCTCACGATTGCAGGAGCCTGGGCCTTCGGCCTCATCCGCAACTACAACCCCGCCACGCAAACCACCACGCTCCCGCTCATCGGCACGGTGCTGCAACTGGGCGAGAACGAAAACGAGGGCGGCAGGGAGTCGGGCGGCGACCAAGGCAAGAAAGCCGACGACGATGATTGATGCCGCGCTCCCCAGCACCCTGCAACCCGACCATCAGCACGGTCGTTGTGGTCCTACGCCGCGACTGTCGCGCTCGCCGTCTCGCTCCACGGCCCGTTCGCTCCGCTCGTGCTCACCCAGCGCGAGAGGTAGTGGGCCTGCAAGCCGCCCTTGTCGGACTCGAAACTCAGCGTGGTCTCGCCGCGCGTGACGCTGCCGATGTAGCGGTACTCGCCAGGGTTCGCAGGGGCGGGCAGACCCGGCTCGGTGAGCGCGACGAAGACCTCGGCGCGCTGGACCCCCTTCGGCCTCGCGCGGCGAGTCGGCGTGGACTCATCCACCAGCCGCAGTTGGTGCGTGAGCCGCTGCCCGCTCTCCACCAGCGCGAGCGGGCGCGACGACGGCGCGGGCGCCGGCGTCGGCGAAGTGTCCCGCACCGTGATCCCCATCTCGGCGCGGTCGGCGTTGGTCGTCTTGGGGTACCCCTGCACGAAGTTGGTCACGGGCCGGACTTCCTTCTCCAGCGCCGCGCGGGCCGCGTCCTTGGCCTGCCGCGCGCCTTCGGCCCGCTGCTGGGCCGCGACGTGCGCGGGGTACGCCGCCGCCCACAGCGCGAGGGCATCCTTGAGCGGCTCCAACTCGGAGTCATCAAACCCGTTGACTGACCACCACTTCTCCACCGCGTCGTAGTAATGCTGCGCCCACGCCGAAAAGTTGCCGTCGGGCCGGGGGATGTAGTTGCTGCTTCCGCGTGCCATGTGGGGGCCTCCAAACACCGATCGATCCTCGGTGGGCGTGCGCCCGGGCCACGCGGCCCGCGTCCCCGGAGCGGATTGCACGCGCGCCGCCCAAGCGAAGCGCCGCCCCGCTTGGTTCCAGATCAACCGGACTGCACTCCCATCGGCTCGGAATGTGCTCCAATTCAGTCGGAGCCGACTCCGCACCATCTGGAAGACGCTCCAACCGGCCCGGAGCCCTCTCCGCAGGTGTTGGAATGCGGTCCGAGCGGCCCGGAGCATGCTCCGGGTGGCTTGGATGGCCCCCCGCAAGGGCCGGATCATGGTCCAAGCCGTGCGGAACCCAGCGGCTGCGCCGACCACAAACGCGGCGCGCGTGCCCTGGACCCTTTACGCCGCGTTTATCCCGGGCGCGCGTGCGTTCTCGTACGCTTGATAAGCGCCCATGCCCGAGAGCAACCCTCCATCTCGCCCCGACCCTGACCAGTTGCTCGCGGACTTGGCGCGGGCGGCCCAGCGCGGCGTGGGCGATGGCGTTGATCGCGGCGCCGCGGGCACCGATGGCGGCGGGGCCCCGCGCGGCAAGCTCAAGATCTTCTTCGGCATGGCGCCGGGCGTCGGCAAAACCTTCGCCATGCTCGCGGCGGCCCAGCGCTTGGCGGCGCAGGGCGTGGATGTTGCCGCGGGCGTCGTCGAGACCCACCGGCGGGCCGAGACCGAGCAGATGCTGCTGGGGCTGGACATTCTGCCTCGAAAACGCATCGACTATTCGGGCACCACACTCAGCGAGTTTGACGCGGAGGCCGCGATGGTGCGGCGGCCCGACATCCTGCTCGTGGATGAACTGGCCCACACCAACGCGCCGGGCGCAGCGCGGGGCAAGCGCTGGCAGGACGTGCAGGCGTGCCTCAAGGCGGGCGTGAATGTCTACACCACGCTCAACGTGCAGCATCTGGAATCCATCAGCGACGTCGTGACGCAGATCACCGGCGTGCCGGTCCGCGAAACCGTGCCCGACTCGGTCTTCGACGAGGCCGACGAGATCGAGCTGGTGGACCTGCCGCCCGATGTGCTGCACGAGCGGCTGAGGGCGGGCAAGGTCTATCTGGGCGACAACGCGGCCCGCGCGGTTGATCCCTCCGACGGCTTTTTTCGCAAGGGCAACCTGCTCGCGCTCCGCGAGCTCGCGCTGCGGCGCACCGCGGCGTGGGTCGATTCCGACCTGCGCCGCAACAAGCAGGACCGCGGCATCCGCGCCGTGTGGCCCGCGGGCGAACGCATCGTCGTGGCCATCAGCCCAAGCCCAACCTCGGCCAAACTCATCCGCGCGGCCAAACGCATGGCGGCGGGCCTGCACGCGGAGTTGCTCGCGGTCTACGTGGAGACCTCGCGCGGCGGCGGGTTGACCGCACTGCCCCCCTCGGATCGCGAGCGGCTCAACGCCAACATTCGCCTCGCCGAGAGTTTGGGCGCGACGGTGACGACATTGCCCGGCACAAACGCCGCAACCGAGATCATCGCCTTCGCCCGTTCACGCAATGTCGACAGGATCGTGGTCGGCAAGACCGAACGCCCGCGCTGGAGGGAGGTGGTGTTCGGCTCGTTCATCGACGACCTGATCCGCCAGAGCGGGGACATCGATGTCTACGTGGTTCGGGGCGATGACTCGGGGAACGGCGCACGCGGACACGCCGGCGAGCCCGCGCCGCCTCGGCTTGGCAGCGGCCGAGGTCGTGGGTTGTCGCCCCGCTCGGTTGCCTCGCACATGGCCAGGTTCGGCGGCGCAGTGCTCGTCGTTGGGGCGACCTCCTTGCTCGCGCTGGCGTTCTACCAGCCGCCGGATCTTTCGGAGGAGGCTCTCATCCTGCTCGGCGGCATCGTGGTCTGTGCGATCTGGTGCGGGCGGGGGCCCGCCGCGTTCGCCAGCGTGCTCTCCGTGCTCGCATTCAACTTCTTCTTTACCGAGCCGCGATTTTCGCTCTCGGTGAATGACCCAGGCTACCTGCTGACCTTCGGCGTCATGCTCTCGGTGGGGCTGATCGTCGGCACCCTCGCCGCACGCACCCGCGAACACGCCCGCGCCGCGTGGGGCCGTGAACGACAGACCGCGGCGCTCTACGCCCTCTCGCGCGAGCTGGCGGCGGCGCAGGGCGTCCGCGACGTCGCCACCGTGGCCGCGAGGCACACCCACGACCTGCTGGGCGTGGATGTCATCGTGGCCGTTCCTGTACCTGGCAAGTCCAACTCGGCACTCGATGTCCTCGCCTTTGGCGGAGCGCCGGACTGGTTCGACGCTGCTGGCGGGCACGAAAGAGGCGTGGCCCAGTGGGCCATCGACCACGGCAAGCCCGCGGGCTTGGGCACGCAGAAGCTCCCGGCCTCGGCGGGTCGGTACCTGCCGCTGATCGGTGCAAGCGGCACGTTCGGGCTGCTTGGCGTCCGCCCGCCCGTAGTTGGCCGCGCCACTCGGGAACGAGTCACCCTCGACTCGCCGAACCTCCTCTTGTTGGAGTCGCTTGCGAGCCAGATCGCCTCGGCGCTGGAACGGGTCTCGCTGAGCGAGTCGCAGCAGGCCGCGAAGCTCGAGGCAGAGCGAGAGCGACTGCGCAGCGCCCTGCTGAGCTCGGTATCGCACGACCTGCGCACTCCGCTGGCCAGCATCACCGGAGCCGCCAGCACGCTGGAGCAGTCGACGTGTACAGATAATTCGGGCGGCAGCGGGCCGGAGTCCCCACGACTGGATGCCGGCACCCGAGCCTCGCTCCTCCGCACCATCATCGACGAATCCACCCGCCTCAACGACATCATCGCTAACCTCGTCTTCGCGACCCGCTTGGAGTCGGGCTCCATCGCTCTAAACCGCGAGTGGACCACGCTCGAAGAGATCGTGGGCGTGGGATTGGCTCGCCACCGCGTGGATTTGGCCTCGCGTCCGTTCCGTGTTCACCTGCCCACGGACATGTCGATGGTCCGAGTGGACAACGCCATGCTCCCCCAGGTCGTGCACAACCTGATCGAGAACGCCCTGCGATACACGCCCGAAGGCACGCCGATCTCCGTCAGTGCATGGACCACGGACGGACATGTCGTCGTGAAGGTCGCTGACGAAGGCCCGGGCATCGCCGAGGACGAAGCGGCCAAAGTCTTTCAGCGTTTCTATCGCGGGCGAGCATCAAAGTCCGGCTCCGCCGCGGCTGGCGCTTCGCCTTCGAGCACGGGCATGGGGCTTGGGCTCACCATCTGCGAGGGAATCATCCGGGCTCACGGCGGACGCATCTGGGCCGAGCCAAACGCGCCGCGGGGTGTCGCGTTCATGTTCTCCCTGCCCGTCCACTTCCCCCAACCCTCCATGCCCAGCGAACTGGTGCAACGCACTCACGCCCAGGGCGGTGCGGCATGAACCAAGCACGCGCAACCCCTACCACAGCGATTCCACCTTCCGGACATGCCCCGCTCATCCTCATCATCGAGGACGAGGAGCCCATCCGTCGGTTCCTCCGAGCCACGCTCGAAGCAAACCACTTCCGAGTCAAAGAATCCAGCACCGCGCGCGAAGGCGTGCTCCAGGCCGTCACCATTCGCCCCGACTTGATCTTGCTCGATCTCGGTCTTCCTGATGGCGACGGCCTGCAAGTCACCAAGACCATCCGCACGGAGTCCTCAGTGCCGATCGTCGTGCTCTCCGCCCGCGGCCAGGAGAGTGACAAGGTCGCCGCGCTGGACTCGGGTGCCGACGACTACCTCACCAAGCCATTCGGCGTGGGAGAGTTGCTCGCCCGTATCCGAGTCGCCCTGCGGCACTCCGCGCTGGCAGGTTCAAGAGGCCCCGGCGCCGAGCCGAAGGCCTATGAGGCCACCATCGACGGACGCACGCTACGAGTTGACATGGTCGCGCGACTCGTTCACCTCACCGATGCCAGTGGACGCCGCGAAGTCCGCCTCACACCCATGGAGTTCAAGCTCATGGGGTTCCTCGTCAAGCATTCGGGCAAGGTCTTGACGCACCAGATGATCCTCAAGGAGGTCTGGGGCCCGCAACACACTAGCGACGTGCAGTACCTCCGTGTATACGCCGGTGAACTGCGAAAAAAGCTCGAGGCCAACTCCGCGCAGCCGCAGTTCCTTCTGACCGAGCCCGGCGTCGGGTACCGACTGTTTCAAGAGAACCCTTGATCCGTGTGATCAAAGATCCCGACTAGCTTGCCTCCGGTGGAGTAGTTCATGAGTTCGTCGTGACAGGCACCGCGTTTGCGACCGTACCGTGTCGGAGTGAGCGTGCTGCGTGAGCCTTGATGTCGCGGTTGTTTCGTGAGGTGGAAGCAGAGGGTCGCACGCTCGGGATGGCGAATCTGCGCGAGTTGGCCCCGGGGCCAGCCCGACTCAACCTCGGGCTCGGGTATCGGGCTTGAAACCCAGTCGCCGGAGGCTCGCCACAGCCGCAACGCTGGCGGACGGGCGGCCAAATTCAGACTCGCAGTCATGTCAGGCGACGTGGCGGGTGGCGTGCCCGACCAGGTCTACGATCCGCCCATACTTCGTTGGGGAGTAGCCGCCCGTCGTTACGGGTGAGAGCGGGCCGTCAACACGGGCGAGGTGGTTCTCACTTTTCCCCGGCCCATCTGCAGGTTCGGACCACTTCGCCTAGGGGCGAAACCCGACACTGCTGGCGAGACCAACATTCTGCCCCGATGGCGCCGCGCGCACCGACTTTCGGCAGCGCGGAGCAGGCTCAGGATGTCATGGCTCTCCACGTTTCTCCAGCACACGATGCCCAGCAGCCCGCGCGGCTTGTTGCCTTTCCGCCCCCTGGGTGGCCTTGCCATCTTCCCCCGCGCCAAGGGGTGGGGGGGCCAAGGACCATGCGCCCGCGTTACCTTTCCGGTTCTGCCTCCTCTTCGGAGTTCTCATGAGCAATCCTGCGCCCTCTCAACGCTCCTCCGCGACGCTGCTCGATAGACTCGAACGAATCGGCAACAGCCTGCCAGAGCCGGCCTTGCTCTTCGCGATTCTCGCGGCGGTCGTGGTCGTACTTTCCGCCATCGGCGCCACGCTCGACTGGAAAGTTCAGCCCACGCTCCCCAAACTTCTCACCCAGCCCGTCCTCGACGCCGCCGGCCAGCCCGCGATGGACTCCTCGGGCCTGCCCCTGGTCACTCCCAAACTCGACGAACGGGGCCAACCCATCGTCGCGCTCGTGGGCCAGACCGACAAAGAAGGAAATCCCGTCCACCTGCGCCCCAAGAGCCTGCTGACCAGCGATGGGGTGTACTGGATGCTCTCATCAATGGTTCGTAACTTCACCGGCTTGCCCGCGCTGGGGCTGGTTTTTGTGTCAATGCTCGGCATCGGCCTGGCCGAAAAGTTCGGGCTCTTTGGGGCGCTCATGCGCTGGCTCGCGCTCATGACCCCGAAGCGATTGCTCTCGCCCATGATCGTGCTGATCGGCGCCAACGCCTCGGTCGCCTCGGACGCGGGGTACATCATCCTGCCGCCCCTGGCCGCCGCTCTGTATCTCGCCGTTGGCCGTTCGCCCATCGCGGGGCTCGCCGCAGCCTTCGCGGGCGTCGCCGGGGGCTTCGGCGCCGGCATCTTCCCGACCGCCGCCGACGGATTCCTGGCGGGCGTCGCCACCCAGGCCGCCCACATCATCGACCCGGCTCACCCCGCGGTCGACGCGACCCACAACATCTATTTCAAAGCCGCCAGCTCAGCGATCATCATGCTCGCGGGCTGGTTTGTCACTGACCGCATCGTCGAGCCTCGACTGATGCGTGCGTCCCCCAGCGCGGCTGGCGACACATCGGCCATCACAGACCTTGCCCTCCGCCCGATCGAGAAGCAGGGCTTGATCTGGGCGGGTGTGGTGGCGCTCGCGGTCCTGGGGGCCTTCGCCGCCGCGATCCTTGTCCCCGGGGCCCCGCTCCAGGGTCTTGGCCAGCCAACCCTCGCCAGCGGAGCCCCTGCGCCCGGCGAGCGAGCCGGTGAACGCTGGTCGCAGGTCATCGTGCCGATGATCTTCCTGACTTTTCTACTGCCGGGCATGGCCTACGGCCGCATCACCGGCGTGCTCCGCACCCAGGCCCATTTCATCGAGGCGATCTATCACGGCATCCGAACCATCGTGCCCGTGCTCGCCATCGCCTTCTTCATGGGTCAGTTCGCCAACTACTTTCAGTACACCGGGCTGGACCGAATGCTCGCCTACGCGGGCGGCTCGCTGCTGGTGCAGGCGGATCTGCCCGTGCCGCTGCTGCTGGTCTTGTTTGTGCTGGTCGTCGTGCTGGGCGACTTCGCCATGAGCGGAATGCTCAGCAAGTTCGGCGTCCTTGCCCCCATCTTCATCCCCATGTTCATGATGGTGGGCATGAGCCCCGAACTGACGACCGCCGCCTATCGAATCGGCGACAGCGTCGTCAACATCATCACCCCGCTCAACAGCTACCTGCTCGTGATTCTGGTCGCCCTGCAAAAATACAAGCCCCACGCCGGGCTGGGCAGCCTCATCTCACTCATGCTCCCCTACTCGATTGTCTTCGGCATCGCGTGGACAGGCTTCCTGCTGCTGTGGTATCTCTCCGGCTTCCCGCTGGGCACCGACGCACCCCTGCACTACCTCCCCGGATCATGAGAATCCAGAGCGGGTGTAGTTCAGGCGTACCGGGCGAGTCAGGCTTTCCGAGCCGGATGAGGGCACGAAGTGCCGTGCCACCCCAAAGGCCCGCCGGGTCTGCTTTGAATCCGCTCTAGCAAAACCCGATCTCCCCAACGCGCCCCATCCTCTGCTGCTTGATGCAACGCGGGCAACGCGATCACTTCTCTGTGCCTTCATGCACTTTCGCGCTGTACTTAAGCCCTTCGATGGCCTTGATCAGCGTTTCGTTGGCGGGCGGGGACTTTGGGTCAACCTCCACCTCCACCTTCCCGGTCTTGTGCGAAGAGGTCACACGCTTCACCCCCTGCACCTTCAGCAGCACCTCTTCGATGTTGGCTTCGCACATTTCGCAGTGCATGCCGGTGATGTCGAGCAGGACTTGGGGCGTGATCTGCGTGAGCCGCAAATCACGAAACTCCACGGCGGACCCATTCGCGAGCAGACGGATGCCGCCGGGTTGAGAAGCTCGCGGCACGTGAGCCCGCAGCGATGCCTCGCCATCGATGGTGACGCAAGCGCGACCCGCGACGACCACAAGCTCGAAGGTGTGCCACGCACTTGCGTCAAACTTCAAGGGTTGGGAGGCAAGACGCTCGGGCGTGTCGCCGGTGATCTTCCCGAGCACGAGCGAAGGCTCACCCGCTACCCAAGTAACGCCGAAGCTCCAGAAAGTCTTCTCTTCACCGAAGTCTGCGAGTACCGCCATGCCGCCCAAGCCCTCTGGCGCTGGCACGCGAAACCGCGCAGCGAGGCGGACGTTGTTGAGGGCGGGGGTGGGTGCCGCGAGGTGGGTGCGAACGTAGCCGTTGGCCTGCCCGCGCACGGCGCGACCTTCGTCGATGGCGATCACCGTCCACGCCGGGCCTTCTGCGGCATTTGGGTCGCCGGGCGAGCGAAAAGTAACTTCCGTCCATCCGCTGGGTGGCTGGCCCACGATGTCGTTGGCGAAGGTCCATGCCACAGGGAGCGAGGAGACCATTGTGGTTGCTGGCGTGTCGGAAGGGTTGGCGGAGTCAGACTGGGCGATCGCCGGTGCCTCACCAAGCCGCAAGGCAATGGCGGCCGACGCGACCACCATGAACGCGCGATGGTACATGAAGCACCTCCACTGCCCCCACCCGGATTCGAACCGGGGACCAAGCGATTATGAGTCGCCTGCTCTAACCGCTGAGCTACAGGGGCCTCGTTCAACGGTACGCCCAAAGAGCCCCACGCGCGAGCGTGGGGGGTTGGCCTCTGCTGCGGCCGCCCACGAAAAAACCCCACGCGCACGCGTGGGGTTCCTAGGGCATCAGGCGATCTCCACCCGCGTGGAAGTTACTTAATCAGCAACATCTCCCGATAGGTCGGAATCGGCCAAAGGTCGCGCGGAATCCGCCCTTCGAGGTCGTCCACGATCACGCGAAGTTCACCCAAGGCAGGGCGAACGTGGTCGCGAATGTGGGCGGCGTGGGCGTACACGTCGCCGTCTTCGTGAGCGAGGGTGTGCTCGAGCTTGGCGATGGTGCCGCGAAGGTTGTTCACAATCTCGGCGTACTGCTCCAAGGCCTCGCGATTCTCAGATGCATCCACATCCGCCGCTTCGGTGGCCGCGACGATCTCGGCGAGCTCGGTCTGGTAGCGACCGGCCGCCGGGAGGATCTGCGTCTTGGCCATGCTGGCGGCGGTGAGGCCCTCGATCATCACCTGCTTGTTGTACTTCTCGATGAGGATGTGAGCACGGCTATCAACCTCGACCTTGCTGAGAACTTTGAAGCGCTTGAAGAGATCGACGTTCTTCTTGGAGGTGATCTGCTCAAACGCCGCGACCGACTCGCGGAAGTTGGGCAGCCCGCGCCGGGCGGCTTCCTGGTGCCACTCGGTGGTGTAGCCATCGCCATCAAAGAGCACGCGCTTGTGCTGCTTGACAACCTTCTGCAGCACGCTGCGCACCACGCTCTGCAGCTTCTTCTCGTCGTAGCTCTTGCCGAGTTCCTTCTCAAGCTGGTTGGCGATGCTGTCCAGCGCATCGGCCACGATGGTGTTGAGCACGGTGGCCGGCCAGGCGACCGACGCCGACGAACCCACCGCCCGGAACTCGAACTTGTTGCCGGTAAACGCAAACGGGCTGGTGCGATTGCGGTCGCCGCTGTGCCGCGGAATCTGCGGCAGCGTGCGAGCGCCCAGATCCAGCTTGCCCCCCTTGAGCGTGCTCTTGGGCGAGCCGCTCTCGATCTGCTCGATGATGTCCGTCAGCATGTCGCCCAGGAAGATGGACATGATCGCCGGCGGGGCTTCGTTGGCACCCAGGCGATGGTCGTTGGCGGCCGACGCCACCGAGGCCCGCAGCAGGTCCGCGTGCGTGTCCACCGCCTTGATGACCGCGACCAGGAACGTCAGGAACTGCATGTTGGTGTGCGTGTCGTCACGCGGGTCAAGCAAGTTCACACCGGTGTTGGTAGCGATCGACCAGTTGAGGTGCTTGCCGCTGCCGTTGATCCCCGCGAAGGGCTTCTCATGGAAGATGCACTGCAGGCCGAAGCGCGGCGCGACGCGCTTGAGGGTTTCCATCAGCACCATCTGGTGGTCGGCGGCGATGTTGGCCATCTCAAACAACGGCGCGATCTCAAACTGGCACGGGGCCACCTCGTTGTGGCGCGTTTTCACCGGCACGCCCAGGCGATAGAGCTCGCGCTCGGATTCGCTCATGAACCCCAGCACGCGCGTGGGGATCGACCCGAAGTAGTGATCCTCAAGCTGCTGCCCCTTGGCGGGCTTGGCACCGAAGACCGACCGATCGCACGTCACCAGGTCTTCACGCTTGTAGAAGAGCTCGCGATCGATCAGGAAGTACTCCTGCTCGCACCCCAAGGTCGCGGCCACCCGCGTCACGCCCGCATCCGTGCCGAAGATCTTCAGGATGCGCAGCGCCTGGGCCGAGACCGCCTCGATCGAACGCAGGAGGGGAGTCTTCTTGTCCAGCGCCTCGCCGGTCCAGCTCACAAACGCCGTCGGGATGCACATGGTCACGGTGCCGCCGTTGCGGTTGAGGAACACCGGGCTGGTGCAGTCCCACGCGGTATAGCCGCGGGCTTCAAACGTCGCGCGAATGCCGCCGGAGGGGAAGCTGCTGGCGTCGGGCTCACCCTGCACGAGTGAGGAGCCGGTGAACTCGCTGATCGCCCCGCCCTGATTGTCGGGGACGAGGAAGGCGTCGTGCTTCTCGGCCGTCAGCCCGGTCAGCGGCTGGAACCAGTGGGTGTAGTGCGTCGCGCCGTGCTCGCTGGCCCATTCCTTCATGGCGCTGGCCACGACATCCGCGATGGTGGGGTTGAGGGGCTCGCCGTGCTGAATGGTCCGCTGGATGTGCTTGAAGACATCCTTGGGCAACCGCTGCTGCATCACCTTGAGCGTGAAGACGTCGTCCGCGAAGGTGTCTTCGACGCGTTGGGCGGCGCTGGTCCGGGTGGAGGGCATGATGGGCTCCGGGTGATGGTGGGGGTTATGGACTTTCCCGTGACCGTTCAGCAGCGTAGACATAGCACTCCCTGTTCTTGGACGCCAAGGGCGTTCATCAACACGAAAACCCGCCGCCGCCAACGTGGCGGGGACGCGGGCAAGGCCGATTGGACGCGACCTACTACGAAAAAAGCTCTTAGAACCACAACCGCGCTGACCGGGCGGCAGGGTCGGACACAGCTCGTGGCGAGTCCGCCGGGTCTGGCCAGTGTAGAACGTTGATTTGGTCGAGTCGCGTGAGGCAATCGCAAATTGGTCCAGCCGACAGGCGCGAGCCTGACGGAAAACGCTTTCTAGGGCGAGACAACCACCGTGCCATCGAGGACGGCTTGGCGTCCTCGGTGCGAGCGGGCAACCACACCGAGGAAGTTCGAAGCAAGTTCCTCGGTCGCACGATTACCCCAGCCCAGCTGCCAACTCGCGCGTGAACGCCTCCGCCGTCGCTGCCACGTCCTGCCCGACTTTGGCCGCGGCGTCCAACCGGCGCACCATGACGCTGCCCACGATCGCCGCGTCGGCGTGCTTCACCACTTCGCGCACGTGCCCGGCATTGGAAATGCCAAACCCCACCGCCAGGGGCAAGCTCGTCATCTGCCGCAACCGCCCGATCATCTTGCTGATCTCCGGTGCGTCGGTCTGCTCGCCCGTCAGCCCGGCCCGGGCCAGCACATACACAAACCCCGTACACGCCTTCACGATTTCCTCGGCACGCTTTGGATCGGTCGAGGGGGACACCAGCAGGCTGAGCGTGACGCCATTCTCGGCCGCGGCCTTCACCAGCGGCTCGCTCTCCTCCAGCGGCACATCCGGCACGATCGCCCCATCAAACCCGGCGGCCTTGAGCTGCGCAAAAAACCCGCCGTTCCGGGCTGCCAGGCGCTGGGCGATTGAAACCGAAACCATGGCCACCAGCCCCAACCGCGTGCTCTCGCGGGCTGCCCGCACCTGCTCGAAGATGGCGGCGGGGGTGATGCCGGCGACAAGGGCTTCGTGCATGGCCGCGGCGATGACGGCGCCGTCGGCGATGGGGTCGGAGAAGGGAATGCCGACTTCGACAATGCTGGCCCCGCCGCGTTCCAAGGCTTGCAGGATGGGGGCAAGGGGGGCCGGCCCGCCGGGCCCGACCGGATGGCCGGCGCAGACAAAGGGCATGAGGGCCTTGCGGTTTTCGGAGCGGAGGGAGGAAAAGATGTCGTCAATGCGGTTTGGCACGGGGCAATCGTATGTGGATTGCGCTGGGGCGTGCAGGATTGCAAATGAGAACGCCGGCCCCGGGTGGGGGGTTGGCCGCAGAGTGGGTTCCGCTTCCGTTGGGCGCGTGGCTGGTCTTCCCGCCCTTGGGCGTTTT
>JAKFUN010000012.1 GCA_021732675.1 Phycisphaerales bacterium | reverse complement strand
AGCCCAGCAAGTTTCCCGCCATGTCGCCCAAAAAGGCCGACCTGGGGGCGCCCAAGCTGATGGATGACGTGGACAATGACGCCGACCTGACGCACGACCCCGAAGTAGAGCGGGCGCTGCGAGGTGGCGACCCCAGCGATGACACGGTGACGGGTGAAGAGATCAAGTTGCCGCAGGAGCCGGTCGTCAAGGAGGGGCGTGGCGAACCCAAGACGGTGGCGATCGTGGGGGCGTCAGTGCTGTTGGCGGCCGTCATTGTGTCGGTGGTCAACGCCGAGTCACGTCCGTTCGCGCTTGGGGTTTCGACGGGCTATTTGACGCTGTTTCACACGCTGACCGGAGTGGGGGCGGTGGCGACGCTGGCGTATGCGGAGGGCCGCCCGACGGGGCGGATAGAGCTGGCTGCCGCCCGCATGTTTGTGGCGGTCGCCGCGTTCATGCTGGTGCTGGGCTTGCGTTTTGCGGCGCTGGGCAACTTCAATGGCTGGGTGATGGCGCCGATGGCGGCTGTGGTGTACTACATCACAGTGTGGGTGCTCTTCCGGTTGCCGCGGCGGCAGATGCAGATCTTGGCTGGTGCCCACGCGGGCATCGCGATTTTGCTCTTCCTGCTGCTGGCGGTACACACCTGGGCCAGCAACCCCGGGGCGGGCGTGGGGCCGCCGACGCATTGAGAGGGGAAGAGGCGAAGTTCCGAGGAGACGCACTGACGAAGTTCGTCACTTCCGTCCTACCCTCAGCCCATGTCGAATGACCAGAAACTCGCGGGTTTTCTTGATGAAATGACCTGGCGCGGGCTGATCGCCCAGACCACTGGGCTCGAGGAGCTTCGCGCCCACCTGACGAGCGGGGCACGCAAGGCGTATGTGGGCTTTGACCCTACTGCGGATTCGCTCACCATCGGCAACCTGGTGGGCATCATGGCCTTGGTGCGCTTCGCGCAGGCCGGGCACTCGCCGGTGGTGGTGGTCGGTGGCGGCACGGGGCTCATCGGCGACCCCAGCGGCAAGAGCGCCGAGCGCATGCTGCTCACGCCGGAGCGCGTGGACGCCAACATCGCCGGGCAGAAGCGAATCTTTGATGCCATCTGGAACAACGCGGGATTGGGCACGCCGCCGATTCGGAACAACTACGAGTGGCTCCAGAAACTCAGCTACCTCGACGCCCTGCGCGACGTGGGTAAGTACTTCTCGGTCAACATGATGATCCAGAAGGAGTCGGTGAAGGAGCGACTGACCAATCGCGATCAGGGGATCAGCTACACCGAGTTCAGCTACATGATCTTGCAGGCGTACGACTTCAATTGGTTGTACGAAAATGAACAGGTCAGCCTGCAAATGGGGGGGAGCGATCAGTTCGGAAATATCGTGTGCGGGCTGGACCTCATCAAGCGGGTGGAGTGGGAAAGGCTTCAGCTTCCTCGCGGAAAGTATGACGTGGTTGACGAATCCGCAAAGTTACGCGAGCTTGATGGGGTCAGAGCGCCGCACGCCTTCGGCCTCACCTGGCCCCTCGTCACCAAATCCGACGGCGGCAAATTCGGCAAAACCGAGTCCGGGGCCATCTGGCTCACCGCCGACCGCACCAGTCCGTACGCCTTCTACCAGTTCTGGCTGAACTCGGCCGACGCGGACATCCCCAAATTTTTGAGGTTCTTCACGCTGTTGCCGCGCGAGCAGGTGGAGGCCCTCGAAGCCACGCACGCCGCAGAGCCGGGCAAACGTGAGGCCCATCGCGAGCTGGCCCGGCACATGACCGCGCTGCTGCACGGCGAGTTAGCACGCGACGAGGCCGAGAACGCCGCCAAGGCGCTCTTTTCCGGCGAAGTCGCGGGGTTGCCCGAGGCCACGCTGCGCGAGGTCTTCGCGCAGGTGCCGTCGAGCACGCACGACAAAGCCACGCTCGGCGCGGGCGTGCCCGTGCTCGATCTTCTCGTGTCGACCGCCCTCGCCACCTCCAAGCGCGAGGCCAAGGAGTTTCTCGGCAACGGCTCGGTGACGATCAACGGCACCCGCAAGGCCAACCCCGACGACAAGGTGACCAGCACCGACCTGCTGCACGGCGGCATGATCCTGCTCCGCCGCGGCAAGAAAAACTGGCACCTCACGAAGTGGCAGTGATGTGCATTACGAGCCCGAAGCGCAAGCGAGGGTCACTGTGGTGCCCGGAAAACTACGGTTCCTTACGTCACAGTGACCCTCGCTGGCGCTTCGGGCTCGTAATAAGCAGCCAAGCCTCACGGCGTCAACATCATCCGCCGTATGGTCGCAGGGCTCTCTGGGTGCCCGGTCCGGGCGCTCAGCAAGGCCGCCTGGCTCATTGCCAATACCGGCTCCAGCGGCATGGGCCCAAAGTCCGGGGCTTGCACGTCTACCAATCGCCCCAGGCTGTCGGCGGCTGCCGTCACCGCGTGGCTCTTCTTGGCCCCGCCTCGCGTGCGCCCCGTCATACGTAGCTCGTCGCGCTTAGCCCCGTCCGGGCCGATCCACTCGAATCCGTCGTCGTACAAGCGAAGTCGCCCTTCGTGCGAGACGAGCGTGACCGTGGTATTCCAGCGCCCCGCGGCGTTGCTGGCCGACACCACTCCCGCCCGCCCATCAGAAAACCGCATCGTCGCCGACAAATCCCCGTGCAAGTCGGCGAGCGTCTCCGGGGCGTTGGGCCGATGCCCGGTGTGCCAGCCAGGGGCGACGATCGTGGCATCGATGCTCTCAGGTTCAGAGAGAAGGCCAAAGAGCAAGTCCATCGCGCCCAGCAGGCGGGCCGCGAGTGAGCCGTGCTCGGGGGCGCTCCATGTCTCAACCTGTACCAATCGCGGCTGCCCGAACGACTCGAGCACTTCGCTGGCTTCACGAAACCAGCGCGAGCCGCGAAGGGTGCCGACGAAACGCAGCGTGGGCCCGGCCAGCCCGTCGTTGGTCTCCCCGGCCCATCCCCCCGGGCCCAGCAAGAGCGCGCTGGCCGGCACCGGCTCGGTGGTGGCCACGCGCACGCCGCGCCCGGCGGCCACCATCACCGCCCGCGCGTCCAGCGAGTCGGATTTGGTTCCGAAATCTCCCGTGCTGGCCAGCCAAATGAGGTCAACTGGCATTTCGTTGAGCGCGCTGCGCAAATCATCGAAGGCTTCGCACTTGAGCCGGTTGGCGGCCGCCCCACTTTGGCCCTTGCTGGGCGACCCCGCGCCCACCAGCGTGAGCCCGGCGGCGTCGACCGTCTCACCCACAAACTCCGCCTGCGATGGCTCAAGCCACACGGCGATGCGCTTGGCGGCTGGGTTGTTCGGCGGGGTGGGCATGTGCGGCATGGTACGTGCGTACGATGAGGCGTGAATGCGGCAAGGCGGCCGCGGGCGAAGGGGAAACCTTTCGCACGAGGAAAGTCCGAGCACGGCAGGACACGGTGGTGGGTAACTCCCACCCGCCCGCACACCCCGCAAGGTGTGATCACGGGTGAGGGACAGTGCCACAGAGAAGATACCGCCGAAGCACTCTTCGGAGTGCTGGTAAGGGTGAAAAGGTGGGGTAAGAGCCCACCGCTCGCGTCGTGAGGCGCGGGGCATGGCAAACCCCACCGCGTGCAAGGTCAAGCAGCCCTGGCCCTGTCCGGGCAATGAGGGCGGGTAGACTGCTCGAGCGCCGCGGCAACGCGTCGCCTAGAGAAATGGTCGCCATCGCCGGCAGGCCCGTCAGCCCCCGTCAAAAGGAGGCGGGAACCACCGGCGAAACAGAACTCGGCTTACCGCCGCAGATGATCACGACACCGGCCCGGAGGGAACACCTCCGGGCCGGTGGCCTTTTTGTCAAAAGGCCCTTGTGGGCAAAGCCCTACGGAAGATCGCGTCCACGAACACCGTCGAGGGTGAAAAGCCCCGGCTCCGGAGTCCACGCAAAGGAGCGAGGCCAACTGTCTGGCCCATCTCCTGTTTTCACCCCTTCGATCATCATTTCAGTCGCTAGTGTAACCGCTGAGCCGTCTGCAACCCCGACGAAGGCAGCGCGACGGCGCCACGTCTCACCTGGGGGTCCAAAAAAGTAAGGAAAGCCGCAGTATACAGACTTCTTGCTGGGGAAGGAAACTTCGGAAACCCGGGTGCCGCCGATCTGCCCGTCCTGAGTACGCGTTTCGGGCCGCCAGAACTCCGGTCTTGCCACACAAGAGTCTGAATAATAATAGGGTCGAGCAAAGACACTGCCAGGCGGTCGGCAGTAAAATATGACATTCGGGCCCGCGCTGCCGTAATAGCTTTCGGCCAAGCCCGTCCACCAGGTAGTTCGCATTCCGAAGTACGGAAGCAGTTCCCGATCATGGCCGTCGTCCGCTACGAAGTGAGTCGCAGCAGGGTCTGCGATGCAGGGGAAAAAATCCTTATAGTCGTTTGCGTACGCGCCGACAACGGTCATATGACTCCGGAGATCGCTAAGCATGAGCAATTCTTGGCTGCGCGATTTGAGCTTTGCGAATGACGGAATGGTGAGCGATACCAGTAACGCAACGAGGACGATTACAAGTATGGTCTCAAGGAGAGTAAAGCCGGCATCGCGACGAGGCCGAAGCACTGGGGGAGCGCTCGGAGTTGCTGCGGCGGCAGATGGTTGTGCAAAAGTGCCGAACATGAGGAGTGCAAGCAGTACGCCATTCCGAGCGATTACGAATGTCATTCCCGAATGGGTGTCTTGCCACGCCAGGATTTTGCCGATGCCTCCGCACTCCGGCGGCCCGAACGCAACTGATTCCACAATGTACGCCACCGTCCATAAGGTGATCGCCACAATCGCGGCGTACCTCGCCAGGGCGCTATGAAGGCCCGCGAACCAAAGTCCGGAACATATCAGCTCCCACGCCGGGACCGCGACGGAGAGAAACCCGACCAAGCCTTCCGGGACGAGTCTCCAGGTGCCAAGGGTCCGTGCAAAATCAGATAAATCCGCGAACTTTATAATTGCCGCGAAGGCCAAAAAGGCCATCGCGACATGCACACATGTGCGTCTCAACACAATCATTCGGTTTGGGACTTGCGGCCTCACTGACATGGGTTCCCGCACGTACCTTGCGAGGTGTCAACTTCCGTACCGTTGACAGGCGTAGAAATGAGCGGACGTTGCCCCACGCACAGGTGTGTCATTGGGTCGGTCTTGCCCTGGTACCAGTTGCACGTGCCGCCGGGCGCGGCCTTGAACCCGTGATAGCCCGTGGTTGCACCCGTGGGGTTCGCAAAGGTCATGTTCTGCGTGGATGTGGCCTGCTCATCGACGCAGTAGCCGTTGGCTGCCGTGACCTTAGAACAGGCCGACCCGGTACTGTTGCACCAGCAACTCGTGACGCCGTACGCGGCACCTGACAGGGGCACCGCGAACAACAGCATCGTCGCGATCACGTGCCTCGCAGAATCAAGCCGAACACATCCAGTACGCATTCGAAAGCCTCCTTGACATCACCAAGATTTACTCGCTCAACGAGAACGAGTGGAACGAATCCGCAGGAAAACTAGGACCGCCACGATCAAACCAGCTGCGCCCCATCCAATCGTCCTCACCCGAGAATCGGAAGTCTCCGGCGTGGGGAACTGGCGCGTCGACCACTGTCCTCCAGAGAGCGTGCTGAGGCTGAGCCTATTCTGTCTCAGATCATTTACAGAACGCACCTCAAGGCGCCCCCGAAGGGTGTCGCTTCCCGTGGGGTCCGGCACACGGCTGACAGTTTCGACCTCAGTGCGGGTTACTTTTTCGGCTTCTTCGAGTCGCAGGTCCAAGACTTCATCGCCGCGCTTTCGTCGCGCAAGTGTGGCGACGAGATGACCGAGTTCGGACTCGAAATGGTACTCACGAGGTTGATAGTCAACGAACGGGTCAGGAGAATCTTTCCCGAATGTCCGCAACGAAATAACTCTTTTATCGCCCGCATGGTTGGTATACTTGAGCTCTGCGTACGAACCGTTGGGATACGTTACGATCGCCGTGCCAATTGCATTAATGTGAATGGATGCATCATCGGGTAGGTTGCCCATGAGTGAGACACCCTGGCTGTACATGCACGTGAGCATGTCCAGTGCCTCGGCTGCGGTTTTTCCGGTTGCTTCCGGCGTCGAATCGCGAAGCGACATGGACTGCTTCGAGAGCGACCACAGTGTTCCGTGGCCGCTGCCCTGGTCTAAGTACTCCACGCCCGGGGTGAAGGGTTCGTCGTTGATAATGCGCCACGTGCCAGCGTCTGAAACAAACAAAACTACCCGCAGCCGACGCTCGGGATGATTCGCCACTTCTTCCTGGGCTGCAAGCACGGCACGAAGTGGGTGCTCAGGATGTCCCTGTACCGCCGATCTCCATTGTCCCAGCGTCTCAGGTGACGGTGGTTGTAGCGCTGCGGTCACAGTCCATTTGGTGTTTGACGGGAGAGTAAGTGGGTCAGACAAGGCTCCGAGGGACCGAATCCACGCGGCGACTGCCCGCTCTTCACCATCCGCCGCATGACCGGCATCGGGAATGGACTGAGCATTGGTGCCGCAGACAAGAAGAAACGATACCAAAGTACCAACCAGACCGAACAAGCTACCCCTTCGGTCTCGACTTGTCCTTGCATTAACCATCACCGATGGTCCACGATCCACGAGCCGTGAGCCATAAACTGTCAGCCATACACAGAATCTACCAGACGCTATGCGGACTATCAACAGAAAAGTTATCCACAAAATTGACATCCGAGCCCAACCCAATGTGCTGGAGCTCGTCAGGATCTCCATCATCTCGAGCCTGTCCTTAAACCCGGGCTTCGCGACGGTTTTGTCGGGGATTCGCGAGCTTTAGGCATCGCCTCTAGCCAGCGTCAACCGCCGATCGTTCGCCGTGATCGCCGGTAGTATCCGCAGGCCGTGATGTAGCTTCATCGGCTCGATCTGGGCAGTCATGGTTCGGGCAATGATGCTGAGCGATGCGGCGAGGGTTGGGCTGCTGTTATTCCCATGGCCGACGCCTCTGGCAGCGGAATCGCCGGGCGGCGCCTCACCACATGTCCGACGATGTACACGCCGAAGATGATGGCGAGGGCGGGGCGAGCCCAGGGGTTCGCCGACCCGACCAACGCGTGGCTGAAGCCCAGCAGCAATGCAAGGATTGCCAGGGCAATGGCCCAGGGACGCAGGGGGACCATGAGTTCGCGAGCCGCGAAAAGGCCTACAGACAGCGACATGATTGCGTAGGTAGGCCCTTCGGTGCGCGGGTTGAAAATGATGATGTAAAGGATGGCGAGAGTCAACGTATAAACCAGCGTGGCTACGAGCGCGGGGGCTGGGAGCAAGTCGGTCGCTCTCGGTCTTTCGCCGTGCTGTTGGGACGTGGACTGAGCCTCGGTCGGCCCAGTGCGAGCGAAGAACTGGGCGAATGAGCGCTGTGCGTACAGGCACAAACCCAGCGTGCCGATCGCACCCACCCCGCGTAAGACCCACCAGAATCGCAGCGAGGGGTCCCAGCCCAGCGTGTAGAGCAACCCCACCAGATCTTGATTCGAACCTGGAGGCGGGCGTGTCGCCACCTGCATTTTCTGCAGAAAGCTCACATGCTGCGACCAGGCGTAGGCCGGGTCGGGATGGACAAAACCGATCGCAAACGCGGCCAACGACGCGAGCACCCCTCGCCACCGCAGTGGGGGGAAGATCGCGCCAGCGAGTAGCGCAAAGACCAGCACATGAGGCTTGAGCGCGATTCCCAGGGCCAGCAGCAGAGCCGCCCGCCACCAGCGACGGTAAAAGAGATCCACCAACGCGTGGGCCATCAGCCCGGTGATGATGATGTTGAACTGCCCGTTCTGGGCGCTCCCCGTCAGGGTGGGGATGCCCAGAAAGCTCGCCAGGGCAAACCAAAGGCCCGGCCCGCCTCTGGAGTGGAGTGCGACCAACTTTGCCACCCGCCAGAAGCCCCACGCCAGCACGCTCAGACCAAGCGCCCGCCACACGGCCTCGGCAACGCCCAGGGGTAGATACGCCAGGGGCGTTGAAAGGACTGCGGATTGCGGAAAATACAGAAAACCGTGGTACCCCGCCTGCGTCAGCTCTTTCGAGCCGTACATATCTTGCGAAGCCCACCACTGCTGGGCGGCTGTCCAATACACCGTCGAGACCGATCGCTTGCCCGGCCTCACCAACGCGACGATGACCACCACCAGGATGAGGATGCCCCAGGCGATGATGCCCGCACGACGCCAGAAGGCTTCGGATGTTTGAGACCGGGTTTGAACCCATGCGGGTGGATCTGCTGGCACGCGGGGAGTGTACCGGGCTCGAACCAGAGGCGGCGAGAAGCCTCAACCGAAGCTGAACTCCTCTCTCAAAAGCAGGCGCTGACCTTCGGGCTCTGGGCCCCGTCCCGCCGGTGCGCGGCCCCTGGTGCATCCAGACCCAACGTTGCCCAGCCGCACAGACTTGGTCACGGCGTGATTCTTATGGACACCCGCCACCGGCGATGGTATTGATGAGGGCGTCGATGTCGCCCTGGTCCACGTTGCCGTCGCGATTGAAGTCGGGGTTGCGCCCGGTGATGTTCTCTCCCCCGGCGATCACGTTGATGAGGTAGTCGATGTCGCCAGCGTCGGCGTTGCCGTCCCAGTTCATGTCCGGGTCGCAGTAGAGGACCCCGGCGGGCTGGATCGTGAAGTTGAGGTGTGCGCAACGCCCGAGCGAGGCCGGATTAGCGTCGGTACGGACATCCCAGTTGGTCAGGTGAGGGTGGAGACGGTGCCCGACCGCAAACCAATAGACGCCAGCGGGCAGCGGGCCTTCTTGGCCCGCAAAAGGGAAGGTGCAGTAATACGGTGGGTCCGTATCTCCTCCCACGAAAAGACAAATCGGGGGCCGATTGTCGGTCGCAAGCCCAAAGCTCAGTCGCACGATCCCTTCGAGGCCAATCGGGCGGAAAGAGCCCGAAATCCCCTCGCCAGCTGAGTCGTAGACATACATTTCGATCTCATCGATGGGGTAGTTTGGCGGCCGGCACGTTTGCCGATCATCCGGCGGATCCGACCATACGTCCACAAAGCCATCGTCGTTGGTCGCTTCTGGCAGTTCAATCCGGAACCACTGAATGTCGTTGCCACTCTGAAGCTGCACGGGAATTCGGAGCGATTCCGGCGCCAAGTGTGCGCCGAGGTTAGTGAACTGGGCAGGCTGGGCGTGCGCCAGCCCGGACAACACAAGGGTAGAACTTACAACTATTTTCGCATTCATGGACACGTCCCTCCCGCAATCACATTGATCAGCGCATCCACATCCCCCATGTCCACATTGCCGTCGCGATTGAAGTCGGGGTTGCGCCCGGTGGGGTTTTCGCCGCCGGCGATCACGTTGATGAGATAGTCGAGGTCGCTGGCGTCGGCGTTGCCGTCCCAGTTCATGTCCGGGTCGCAGTAGGGGACGCCGGCGGGCTGGATCGTGAAGATCAGAGTGGTCAGACGAGCGGGGTTAGAATCAGGTTGCAAGGTCGAAAACGCAGACCATGGCGCGCCGGTATCCAAAACTGGAAACTGTCCTACCGCCAACCAATACTCCCAGCCGTTCAGCTCACCAGTAAACCCGTCAAACACATGACCACATTCGTAATGAGGGTCGAACTCATCGTCATAGTACACGCACAAGGGCGTTCGCGGGTCCGTATCTCCCCATGACACCACGATCTGGTTCAGAAGACCGACGCCTGGGTCGGACCTCCCAAGATAGGTTCCTTCATCCGAAAACACCACCAAGTCTGGACGACCCATCCACTCTCTCTCGGGCGCATACCTTAGCGGAGCGTGCGGGTACTCCGAGCGGATGTCGACATAGCCGCCATCAGCGCTCACCGCCGGGAGCACGATCCGAAACCACTGCACATCGTTCGCGGCACGAAGCTGCACCGGGACAGTAACAACCTCCGGTCCCAAATGTTCTCCCAAGTCAGTAAAGTCAGACGGCTGCGCGATCGCCAAGCCGCATTCCGCGCATATTACACCGACGATCATTGAAAGGGTTGCGATCTTGATCATGGACAAGGTCCTCCTGCGATATAGTCGACGATCGCGTCAATGTCACCCTGATCCGCGTTTCCGTCGCGACTGAAATCGCCCTCGCAGCCCGCTTGGCACCCGGAGATTTGCCCCGTCTCTTCGCCGACCTGGGCCAACTCCTGCTCACGGGCGAAGTTGGGTTGGGTCATGGTTGCCGCCGCAGCAAGGACCGAGAATTCGGCCGAGAGAGAGACGATTCGCATGAGTGACCCTTCGGTGCCGCAGCGTACCAGCGAGCGTGCGATGTCGCAAGCCTTCTTGGCAAGAAGTCTACCAGTAATTGTTCCGGGTTACCTCAGGCGATCGCGGTGGATTACGCTCGGTGCAGCGGAGGGCATCCCCATCTTCTCGCACGGGCTTCCAGTCCGTCGACATTCGAGTCTTTACTTCAGTCAGTAGGCGAGTGCGAGAGGCAATTCGGGAGAAGCGTCCGCCCCGATCACTCAGCGACGATCGTTCGCCGTCATAGCCCGCATGATGCGCAGCGCCCGGTTCCCTTTGAACTGTCCGATCTGGGCGAGGTACTTGGGTTCGTCCTCGACGCAGAGCTGGACCGGGGTTGAGGCTGGCTTCTCGGTCATGATCACATCGCCAACGGAGAGTGTGAGGAGTTCTTTGAGTGTGATGTTGGTGGTGGCCAGGCGAGCGCTGACCTGCATGGGGGCGCGGGAGAGGCTGCGCGAGAGAGCCGCCACGACTTCTTTGCTGTGTTGATTCTTGACGTTGCTGAACCAGCTCTGACTCGAGAGATTCTCCATCACCGGTTCGATGACGTTGTAGGGGATGCACAGGTTCATCGTCCCCGCCCGGCTGCTCATCTTCAGCTCAAAGCCGATGACGACGACCACCTCATTGGGCGGCACGATCTGGACAAGCTGCGGGTTGCTTTCGCTGGCCGACACCTCAAACTTCAGGGCCTTGATCCCCGCCCATGCTTCCGACAGGGCGGTCAGGGCCCGCTTGGTCACGTTGCCGATCAGGCGGGTTTCGATCAGCGTCATGGGACGCTGCGGGATGAAGAGGTCCTGCGAGTTGCCTCCCAGAAGCCGATCGATGATCGGATAAATGATCAGCGGGCTGACCTCCAGGCACATCTGGCCCTCGAGGGCGTCGGCGATCACCAGGTTGAACGACGTCGGGTTGGGCAGGCCGGAGGTAAACTCCGAATAGGTCATCTGCTCGCAGGTAGCGACCTTGACCTCTACAATCGTGCGAAGAAACCCCGACAGGCTGGCGCCAAAGTTCCGGGCGAAGGCCTCGTGCAGCGTCTGCAGCGCCCGCATCTGGTCTTTGCTGACCCGTTCTGGGCGCTTAAAGTCGTAAGCCTTGATTTCCAGCGTTTCCGCGTCGCGATGCGTGCGGCTGAAAATCCGAGCTTCCTTCACTTCCGCCGGAGCCGTGGTGGACTCCGCCGAAGCGAGAAGGGCGTCGATACTGCTTTGGTCTAGCACGTCGGCCATACGGCGCGCGGCACTCCTATGGGGTTCCACCCCGACCTTCTATCGGACTTTGCCCTCGCTCCCCTTGACCGATGTCACCCGTTCGCTACACCGTCATCGGAAGTGCACGCCGCGTTCCGCGATGTGTTTCCGGACGTTTCGCCAGCCCGGTCCGGTCGAACTACGCTTGACACCAAACGTACCACATGCTCCACCCGTCCGATGGGTCTTCGAGGGCCGCCGATGAACTCAGCTCGTTCCGTGACTCGCTTTCTTTGGGTTTTCCTAGGAGCCCTGGCGGGCGTCATTGGGTTCGCCCAAGTCGCGGCTGCCCAGCAAGAGGACGAGGTCGTGAAGATCTCCGCCCTGCCGGACCGCAGTGAGGTCCGCCCCGGTGACCAGGTGGCCATCGCCGTGGTTCTTGAGTTTTCCAAGGGGTGGCACGCCCACACCAACGACCCGAAGATTCCCGCCTCGTGGGGGGACTTCTTCGCGGTGCCGACCACCATTGAGACAGTCGACGCTTCGGGCCTCAAGTTTGCCCCGGTGCAGTGGCCCAAGATTGAAATCCTCAAGCTCGACCTGGTGGCTTCGGGAAATCCTGAGGATTATGGGGTCTACGCCGACAAGGCCGTGGCGTACCTGCCGGCGTCGGTCGATGCGACTGCCACCGGCGAAGCCAAGGTCAATATCCAGGTCCGCTACCAGGCTTGCAATGACAAAACCTGCTTGCTGGCAAAGACCGTGACGGTGCCGGTCACCCTGAAGATTGTCCCCGCGGGCACGCCAAGCTCCGCCGTCGCCGACCCGGGACTTTTCAAGGATTTCGACACCCGGGCCTTTGCCCAAGTCGGCGCGGCCCCGGTTGCCAGCACCGCCTTCTCGACCAACGTCTTTGGTCACAAAATCGAGTTCGACGCCAGCGGCGCCGGGTTGGTTCTGCTTCTTGCCCTGTCGGTCGTCGGCGGGTTTGTCCTCAATCTCACCCCGTGTGTGCTCCCGGTCATCCCGCTCAAGGTCATGGGGCTGAGCCACTCGGCGGGCAACCCGCGCCGGGCTCTATTTCTCGGCATCGTCATGTCGATCGGCGTGATCGCCTTTTGGCTGAGCATCGGCGTGGCCATCAGCACCCTCTCGTGGTTCAAGGCGGTCAACCAGCTCTTCCAGCAGCCCTGGTTCACGATCGGGGTGGGGGTCTTCATCGCCCTCATGGCCACGGGCATGCTCGGGCTCTTTGACATCAATCTGCCCGGATTTGTCTATCTGGTCGACCCCAAGACCGACTCGCCGGCGGGATCGTTTCTGTTTGGCATCATGACGGCGGTGTTGTCGACCCCTTGCACCGCACCCTTCATGGGAGCCGCCGCGGCTTGGTCAACCAAACAGCCCATCCTCGTCGCCCTGGCCACCTTTGGGGCGATCGGCTTTGGGATGTCGATCCCGTACCTGGTGCTGGCGCTCTTCCCCAAGCTGGTATCGCGGGTGCCAAAGTCGGGCCCGGGCAGTTCGCTCGTCAAGCAGGTCATGGGCCTCTTCATGCTCGCCATCGCGGTCTTTTTCCTGGGATCGGGGCTCGACCCACTCCTGCGTCTGCCGGTGGACCCCCCAATGCGTTGGCACTGGTGGGTGGTGGCCGGGCTGGTGATCCTGGCCAGCGGGTGGATGATCGTGCAGTCATTCAAGATCGTGAAGACCAAGCCCCTATTGGCGGTGCTGGTGGTGACGGGCCTGGGGCTGTCGGCGGGCGGGGTGGCCTTCGCCGCGGAGCAGACCGATCGCGGCCCCATCAACTGGCTGGGCTACACCACCGAGCGATTCGACAAGGCCCGGGCCGAGGGGAAGGTGGTGGTCCTCGACTTCACCGCCGAGTGGTGCCTCAACTGCAAGGCCTTGGAGGGGACAGTGCTCAACCGCAAGGACGTGGCGGCCGCCCTCAACGCGGATGGCGTCGTCGCCCTGCGGGTGGACCTCACGGGCGAGAACAAGGTCGGACAGGCCAAGCTGCAAGAGCTGAACTGGGCGGGGATCCCGCTTTTGGCGGTTTTCGGGCCCGGCACGCCCGAGCCCGTAAAGTTTGACTCGTACACCCCCCAACTGGTAACTGAGGCTTTGGCCAAGGCCAAAGGGGGTCGATAGGAAGTCAATCGAGGGGGCCGGTTTGACTCCCACGATTGTGAGGGCTAGTTTTCCTCCCCCGCAGCCCGACTGGGCTGGGCCCGGCTGCGGGGTACAATCTGGTGGTGATCAGGTGTTGCGGGTGTAGCTCAGTGGTAGAGCGTCACGTTGCCAACGTGAATGTCGTCGGTTCAAATCCGTCCACCCGCTTTGACCCCTCGCAAGAGGGGTTTTTCTTTTTTTGGTGTGCCATGGCATGGCCCGGGGGCCGCCGGGTACTTGCCGTGCGTTGAAATGCGAAAGCGGACGGCCGCGGCCGCGCGGTGTTGCCATGAAGCCGACGGGGTGGCACCAAAATCGTGCCATTGAAGTTGGTGCCTTGACCGACTTCAACAAACGGCGGAACGAGGCGAGACCAGGCCGCATGGCCCCCGATCCACTTCACGCTTCTTCTACCACGCCGCAGGCCTCGCCGGCCAAGGCGGCTCCAGCTACATCGACAGCGTCGTCCTGCGCGATCGCGACCAAGGGGTCGCCTGGTCAGCGCCCGGACTCGGCAACCTGGACGAACGCCGCTACTATTGCCAGAACTGGCGGGGCGACGTGGTGGCCCTGACCAAGAGCAGCGGCGTGCCGCTGGAGTATGTGCGCTATTCCTCGTACGGAGAGCCGACCGTGTACCCCGTGGCCGACCTCAACATGGATGGAGCGGTGACCAGCACCGACCAAACCATCTGGAACCAGCTCGCGGCGGGCACCGCGTCGGCCAGCGCGTATACCCGCGACATTGATTTCGACGGCGCGTACGCCGCGGGCGGCGGAGATGCCGCGCTCTTCACCGAGTCTTACAGCGCCAACAGCGGCAAGAGCGGCAAGGGCAAGGTGAGCACCGACGCCGTCGCCAACCGCGTGGGCTACGCCGCCTACCAGTGGGACCCAACCATCGCTGCGTTCCATGTCCGCTACCGGGTGTATAAGCCGGAGATCGGGCGGTGGACGAGGCGGGATCCGTTGGGGTATGTGGACGGAGGTGATTTGTATGAATATGTGGGGTCCAGGGCAATTCGTCTTAACGACCCGACTGGCCTATTCGCTGATGCTGATGCGGTAGAAGCCCCACCAGCCGCACCTTCGGTTCCTTCAGTACAGCCATCAGTCAATCCGAACAACCCGCTTATCCCTGACGATCCCAATGTACAGCCAAACCCGTGGTGGCGTCCGCTAATTCGGTTTCCGAAGACAATCCCGAGTGGCTTACCGGGAGTCGGACCAGTCGGAATCGTCCCGGCAGTCGGAGCGTGCGTCGTTACCGCAGCGGTCTTCGCATACATTGGATACGAACTTTCGGACCCACTCATTAGCCCTATCGAACCTGCACCGATTCCGCCGAGCGCGCCTCGCCCAAGGAAGCCTCAAGATCCTTGTTCAGACGAGGTCAAAGCACGTGACGCCGCCTGTGGTGGAAAGTCAAAAAATGGTGGACCTACGACTCCATCCCCTCCCTTTGGAATTCCCAAAGGATTTCAACCGGGCAGCAAGGGTTACTGCGATGAACTCAGACGCAGAATCGAAAACGCATTGAGATGCCTGAATGCTCGAGAGAGAGTCAAGCAATGCTACTCGCAATTCGGGCCGGACAAAAGCGGCTACGATCATGATGGAGAGATTAAGGGTGTTCGGGATAAGGTGGATCAACTCAGGACATTACGCGACATCAATAATTGTCCATGAGGATTACAAATGTCAATCACAAGTTGCAGAATGTGATTAAAAAAAACTTGGCAATGTCGAAGGGATGCTCGTATTGGAAAAAGACAGCTCATTTGATAAGGCTTGGATCGAGTTTGCGTCTCATTCGTTGTTACTTCTTGATAACATTATCGATGCGACGGCAGAACAAGAATTGCGACAGCTGTTTGAAAAAAGGCATACCGAGGCCGATAACGCCATGCGTTGGCTAAGGTTGAACGCTCAAGGGGTCCCACTTGACGAGAACATAGAGGGCAGCCTCAGAGACATAGCGTTTTCGGAACTTCACCAGAACAGCTCGCGCAGCATTGCGGTCATTTGGTTGTCATTGTTGATCGACTCTACGCATTCCTTGAGTTGGAATCCCAACCAAGACGAAGCTGTGGAATTTGTCGGAGAGCTTGTTTTTTCCATCGTCAAAATAAGGGACATTGGTGTAACATCGAGTTGCTTGGCATGGATTGGTATATTCAAGAAATTGCGATTAGCTCATGACTGTGAATACGAACTTCCGTTCATTTTGCTTGCGGAAATGCTTTTGTTTGCGCAATCAGCGGGATTGACTGCGGTGCAGATCCTAGACCTGACATCTAAGATGTATCCGGCTGCTCCGGAATCTTCGAGTCTCAATCGCGGCTGGCTACTTGAACTTTCAGTTGCGGGCAAATATGACGCTAAAGCGGCTTGGCAAGGCGCGATGTCACTTCTGTTTTCAGAATCCTCGCCTTTGAGACAATCGATGCAAGAAGTTGCGTCCAGAGTCGGAAGTAAAACGTAATGGAGCAATATTTATTGCGGCGGGGTGGCACTGAAGTCGAGCCATTGAAGTCGGGGTTCTGACCGACTTCAATGCTCCGGGAAACGGGACGAGACCATGCCGCATTGCCCCCGATCCACTTCACGCTTCATCTACCACGCCGCCGGCCTCGCCGGCCTGGGCACCTCCAGCTACATCGACAGCGTCGTTCTCCGCGACCGCGACCAGGGCGTGGCGTGGTCCGCCGCCGGCACGGGCAACCTCGACGAACGCCGCTACTATTGCCAGAACTGGCGCGGCGACGTGGTGGCTCTGACCAAGAGCACCGGCGTGCCGCTGGAGTATGTGCGATATTCTTCGTACGGAGAGCCGACCGTGTACCCCGTGGCCGACCTCAACATGGATGGAGCGGTGACCAGCACCGACCAGACCATCTGGAACCAGCTCGCCGCGGGCACCGCGTCGGCCAGCGCGTACACGCGGGATGGTTCCGGGCGTTGGGTCGAGTACGTGGGGGCGTACCTCAGCCGCCAGTGATTGGAGCGATCACTTCTGCGACGCGGTGAGTTCGTCGTAGATCGCCCCCATTACCAGCGGCTGGATGTT
>JAKFUN010000153.1 GCA_021732675.1 Phycisphaerales bacterium | reverse complement strand
CACTGAGCGTTCAATGGTGCCTGCGCCATGACCCGGCAGGCCGGCTGTGGTTTGCGCCTTTGCAGGGCTCGACCGCCGCGGCCTTAATGGGTCCGATTCACGAGGACAGCATCGTGGTGCTCGGCCCGCAAGGCCCGAAGCTGCGAAGCGACGCCGTTCTCCAGATCTGGCGAGAACTCGGCGGCCCCTGGCGACTGCTGGCCGGCCTAGGCCGAATCGTGCCCAGAGGGCTTCGCGACCGGCTCTACCGCTTTGTGGCGGCCCGCCGCAAACGCTGGATTCCCGAAGCCTGTGCCCTCCCCGGCACTCTCCCCGCCAGCCGCTTCCTCCCCTGAGCCGTCTGGTCCAAGACCCAGCGCTCGCCCCCATAGCACGCTCGCCGACCTTCTCGCTACTCGGCCGCGACGACATCCCCGTCACGGGGGAGTCTGTTGCCCACACGCCGACGGGCCTGCGTTTCGCGAGCCAGAACCAGGCGATCGGCCGAATCAAGCGACCCCATCCCCTGCCGGCTGATCTTGGCGAGCACTTCATCCAGCGTCGGCAGCTCGATCGCCTCACTCTCAAGCTCAGGCTCTTCGATGACCGCCTGCAGCGGCTGCATGGCCTCTTTGGTGAGAGCCTCTTCGAAAGGGCGTGGGGAGGGGCGAGATTCGGCGAGGTTGGCCACGGCAACCCCGCGCCGGCCCGGCGGACTCAGCACCATCCACGACGCGACCACGCCGATCATCGCCAGGGCGACGACGCGTGAGAGCCCCAGGCTGGCGGCTGCCGCGAAGAGCGCCAGCCCGCACATCACCCCCGCCTCCCCCACTTTCTGCGAAGGAAACAACCGGGCGAGAATGCGTCCAAGGTCGAAACTGGCCATCGGGATGAGCAGATTGGCCAGCAAAACAATCGCGTTGGCGTAGTACAGCCACCAGGCGATGGCCTGGAGATTGGTGCGGAGCGCCCCGGCGCTCACCCCGGGGGCGAAGGGGTGAAAGAGGAGCGACTCCCACCCCGCGCCGCTGAGGATCACCCCTGCCGCCAGGAGCGGCAAAAACGCTGCCCCGGCCAGCACGCCCCCCAGCTCACTGGCCACATTCCGGGTCGGGCTCAGGGGTGCATTAAACGACAGCCCCCCCAGGGGCCACAAGACCACCTCACCCGGGGTGGCCCCCAGGGCCCGGGCCGTGGCCGCCCGACCAAGTTCGCGAACCAGCACCGCCAGCAAGAATGCCCCGGTCATGGCCGCCGCGTGCTCAAACCCCAGGTTTTGCAGGCTCATCCCCCCAGCAAGTTCCGAAGCCGCCCAAAGCGGCAGAATCACATGCACCCGAAGCTCAACACCCCAGAAACGCCCGAGCGAGATGCTCCAAGGAACCCGCGCCACCCCGGCCGAAGACCGGTGCGCGTTCGCCAGGTTGTGCATGTAGTAGTTCACGTCCTTGGCCTCGCTCCCCGCGATCCGACTCGCGAGGGTCACCTTCCCCCAACGACACACCCTTGCCCGCATTGCTCCCCAAGAACGGGAGGTGGGCAATCGCTGACGCTTCTACCGACTACCCCCAACCCGACTCGCGGCTCCCCGCCCGCGCCACCCGCACCAAGGAAAACTCGATCAGATCAGACCGCGTCGGGCCGCCAGCAAGAGCACGAGCATGCTTTTGGCGTCCGACATCTCCCCTTGCTCTGCCCTTCGCACACACTCGTACGCCGAGAGGCGATGCACTGTGACATGCTCATCCACCTCCAACCGCTGAGGCCCCGGCGTGAGTCCGCGGGCCACGAACGCCCACATGAGCTCATCCGACAACCCCGGCGAAGTATGAAACCGGCACAGGGGTTCGATGGTTGCAGCCCGAAAACCAGTTTCTTCCTCCAGTTCCCGCCCGGCGCACACCAACGGGTCCTCGCCCTTTTCCAGAGTTCCCGCGGGAAGCTCCCACATCCAGTCCTCAACGCTCAGGCGCCAGTTGCGGATCATCACGACTTCGGGCCCGGATTCGGAAGCCGTCAGGGGCAGGACAATCACCGCCCCGGGATGCCGAACCACCTCGCGTTCCAAGGATTTTTTCCCCGGCGCTGAAACCGTCAGCATCTCGAAGTTGAACTTGCGTCCAGTGTGCAGCAACCTGCGGGTGACGCTTGGGACAGAGTTGGTGTCGCCTAACATGCTTGTCTTCTCCTGATTTCGCCTCGCCGAGCCCCTCCGCCATGCGTGATGTTCCAAACAGCTTGCGAACGGACGCTGCCGGAGGTGAGGGCGGGGTTGCGCCCATCATTCGCGTGGTGGATCTTCACAAGGCTTTCGGCGGGCCACCCGTCTTGGACGGGGTGTCGATTGATTTTGCCCCCGCCAAGACCACAGTCATCATGGGTCCTTCCGGCTGCGGCAAATCCGTGACCCTCAAGCACATCGTCGGCCTGCTCAAGCCCGACTCCGGCCAGGTGTTTTTTGACGGTCAGCGGGTTGACCAGTTGACCGAGCGCCAGTGGGCCCCGATCCGTCTGCAAATCGGGTTGCTCTTTCAGATGGGAGCGCTTTTTGATTCCATGACCGTGGGGGACAACATCGAGTTCCCGCTGATCGAGCACACGCCTCTCTCGAAGGCCGAGCGGCGCGAGCGGGTGGCCGAGGCGCTCAAGGTGGTCGACATGGCCGGGGCTGAGGCACGCATGCCCAGCCAGCTCTCGGGGGGGCAGCGTAAGCGAGTGGCCCTGGCCCGGGCCATCGTCGTGAAGCCGCGCGTCGTGCTGTACGATGAGCCGACCACCGGGTTGGACCCGATCCGCTCTGACGGTATCAACGAGCTCATTATCAAACTGCGCAACACCATGGGGGTCACCAACATCGTGGTGACCCACGACCTGGCGTCGGCCCGAAAGATCGCCGACCGGGTCGTCATGTTGCTCGGGGGCAAAGTCGCGGCCGACGGCTCCTTCCAATCCCTCGAACGCTCGCCCGATGAACGCGTCCAGCACTTCCTCACCGGCACCTACTCTCGCGATGACGATGACCCGGTGCCCGGTGCTGTCCCAGCCCGTGGAGAGACGACCTGATGTTCCGCCATCCACTGATTCGCGATTTTCTCACAGGGCTCTTCGCCCTGGGCACCCTCGCAGGCCTTTCGGTGACGCTGATCCTCTTTGGCGCACGCCTGGGGCTTGGGGGCGGGGTTTACCGCTTCCATGTCCATCTCGCCAACGGGGCTGGGCTGGTCGAGACCTCGCCAGTCACCCTCAACGGGATCAAGATCGGCAAGGTCGTCGGCGCCAAGGTCGCCACGCCCCCCGATGTCGGGGCACAAATCGAGCTCGAGGTCCGGGCCGATGTCAAGATCCCCAACATCGCGGTCGTCTCGGTCGATAAGGGGCTCATCGGCGACTCGTTCATCGAGTTTTCCGTCCAGCCCGGCCTTTCGGCAGAGCAGTGGGCCGACGTCGTCAAGCCGGGGGACACCTTCGAGGGGGGAAACCCGCAGACGATGTTCGCTCGCATCAGCACCATGCTCGAAAAGCCCTTGGCCACGCTGGACGAGACCGCCGGGAGCATCAAGCGCCTTGCCAAAACCTACGCCGACTTGGGTGACGAGCTCTCCGACATGATGCAGTCACGCACGCTGGCGGATGTCGAAGGAGGCGGCAAGGCCCCCAACATTCGCAGCACCGTCGCTCGCCTGGACGCAGCCCTCTCCAGCGCTAACAAGTGGCTGGGCGACGACGCCCTGCGCGGCCAGGCCAAAGACGCCGTCGCCCGGGCCAACCAGTCGCTCGATTCTCTCTCAGAACTCATCGCCACCTGGAAAACTGCCGGCACCAAGGTCGATTCTTCTCTCGACAAAGTCACCGCCGTGGCTGAAGACGCCAAGGTCAGCTTTCAGCAGACCGCGGCGACCGCGATCGAGACCCTTCGCAAGGCCGACGTCGCAGCCGGAAACCTCGCCCAGGCGATCGAATCCGTCAACAAAGGCGAAGGAACGCTCGGCCAACTCAGCCGGAACCCCGACCTCTACAACTCGCTGCGCAGCGCCGCCGACCGCCTCGACAAAGTGCTCGTCGAGGTGCAACTGATGGTCGAGAAATACAAGGCCGAGGGAATCCCCATCAAGTTCTAGACAGCCCCGCCCCGCAAGCGGTCAACCCCCGTGGGCGGCGTCCCACTCCGCCTCCAGATCTCTCACCGCCGACCGATTCTTGATCCGGTAAATCTGCGTCATCCGGTCCAAAATCAGCACCCCGTCGAGATGGTCCAGCTCGTGCTGCCAGCAGCGGGCCAGCAGCCCCGCCCCGCGCCGCTGCACCGGCTCTCCCCGTTCGTTCAGGGCCTGAATGGTGATCTCGTGCGGGCGATTGACCACCCCCCGAATATCTGGCAGGCTCAGGCACCCTTCCTCCAAGGGGTCGAGGTTGCCGGCGGGATCGCTCAGCACCGGGTTGATGTAAACCATGGCGTCGGCGTCGGCTTGGAGCGGGTCTGCCCCGACGGATCGCTTTTCGGACGACGGAACGTGTGTGACGAACAAGCGCCAGGGCAGGCCCACCTGCGGGGCGGCCAACCCGATTCCTTCTTCAAGGCGCATCAGTTCGATCATCCTGGTCGCCACGGCCCGGACGAGGTCGTTTGCCTCGATTGCCACGGCTTTTTGGCGGAGAACCGGATTCGGGTAGTGGACCACGCGAAGCTTGGTTGGGTCGATGTTCACGGGGCGGGATGATAGGGAGTTTGGGCGGATGCTGCGCGGCTCTCGCGACTCTACTACAATCGCGACCGACGGGCCCGGGCAAGTAGCTCAGGACGTCATTGGCACTCTTTTCGACGAGGTTTCACCTTGGGATTGTTCGGAAAGAAAACCGGCGAGTCAGGCAGCAACGACAAGTCCCCGGGCGCGTCGGAGTTCAGCCCTGAGAAAGCCCGGCTCTTCTTTGAGCGGGCCGCGACGGTCGATGAGACCGGAAACTTCGAATACGCCGTCAGCCTTTGGCTCCAGGGCCTTAACTGGGACCCCAGCAGCATGGCCGGCACCGAGGGGTTCTTCGCCAGCATCGCCAGGTTCTTGAACGACACCGGCGGCAAAAAGACGGTCGGCAAAGACGTCTACAAAATGATCGACGGCAAGACCGACGTGCACAAGTACCTCCAGGCGATCCTGGAGTGGGGGCACAAGCCGCAAGAGGCGGCCTACGCGGTTCGGGCCTTCGAAGCCGCTGCCAAAGTGCGGGTCATCGAGCCCGCCCACTTCATCGGCATCCGCGCCTTTGGTGCCGCCCTGCGCGAGAAAAAGGTCCGCAAGGACCTGCTCATGAAGTGCATGGAGAGCTTCAACTCCATCGGAGCCTACGACCAGGCGATTGCTGCGGCTGAGCAGGCCTACAAGGTCGATCCCTCCGACGGAGAACTCGGGGCCCACATCCGCAGCCTGGCGGCCAAGGCGACCATGAACCGTGGCGGCTACGAGCAGACCGGGCAGGCCGGGGGCTTTCGGGCCAACATCCGCGACGCGGACAAGCAGCGCCAGCTCGAGGAGGGCGAACGCATCGTCAAGACCGAGGAGACGGTCGACCGGCTCATCGCCGACGCCAAGGCCGAGCTTGTGAAGCGCCCCGGAGACCTTCCCACCATCGACCGGCTCGCCAAGAACCTGCTGGAGCGGGGCCGGGGGCGCGATGAGGAAGAAGCCCACACCCTCTATCTCAAGACCTTCGAATCGAGCACGCAGTTTCGCTATCGCGAGATGGCCGGGCAGATCCGCGTGCGCCAGAGTCGGCGCAAGACCGCTGAACTCCGCAAGATGCTCGAAGGGGCTCCGGGCAATGAAATGCTCGAGCGCATGCTGGCCCAGGCCCAAGATGAGCAACTCAAGCTCGAAGCCTCGGAGATCAAGCTGCAGGTCGAGAACTACCCGACCGACCTCTCCCGCAAGTTCGAGCTCGGGCGCCGGTTCTTTGAGCTCGGGCAGTCTCAGGAGGCGATCGAGCTCTTTCAAGAATCGCAGAACGATCCGAAAAACCGGGCGGCTTCGCTCCACCTGCTCGGACAGGCCTTTCTCAAGATCGGCTGGAACGACGAAGGGGTCGGCGCGCTGCGTGCCGCTCTCGAAATCCGCGATGTCTCCACCGAGTTGCAGCTCGAAATGCGCTACTGGCTGATGGCAGCCCTCCAGGCCAAGGCCGAGGGAGATCGCGATCTGGATTCCGCGGTCGAGGCCGACAAGCTGGCCTCCAGCATCGCGATGCAGCAGATCGGCTACCGCGATATCCGGGCCCGGCGCGATGCGATCAAGAAAATCTTGGGCGACTTGCGGGGCAACAAGCCCGCCGGGGCGTGAGAGGTGACAGCACCTGTCATCGCAATCATCCCGGCCCGCCTCGCCTCCACCCGCTTCCCGCGCAAGGTGCTAGCAAGCCAGACGGGCAAGCCCCTGATCCAGCACGTCTGTGAACGTGTGGCCCAATGCCCGGATCTTTCGCGGGTGGTGGTCGCCACCGATTCTGACGAGGTCCGAGCGGTTGTGGAGGCCTTTGGCACGCCCTGCGTCATGACGCGCGAAGACCACCCCAATGGCTCCAGCCGCCTGGCAGAAGCCGCGGCTGCTCTAGGCCTGAGAACGGATGCCCTGGTGGTGAACGTGCAAGGCGATGAGCCGGAGATCGAGCCCGGAGCGATCAGTGCCGCGATCTCTGCCAGCCGGCGCACCGGGGCCGAGGTCGCCACGATCGCGTCGCCCTTCGCCCCGGGCGAAGATGCGGGAAATCCAAACGTCGTGAAGGTGGTCGCAGGCGTCAATGGCCTGGCGCTCTATTTTTCGCGCAGCCTCATCCCCCACCGGCGCGACGGGGCCAGCCCGGTCCACGCCCTCCCGCTCAAGCACGTTGGCCTCTACGTCTATCGGGCTGGCTTCTTGCAGCAGTACGTGGCGCTTCCCCCCACGCCCCTGGAGCAAACCGAAATGCTCGAGCAGCTTCGCGTGCTTGAACATGGGTTTCGCATCGCGCTGGCGCTGTACCCGTGCGCCACGCAGGGGATCGACACCCCCGAGCAGTACGCCGCGTTCGTGGCGCGGATGCGCACGCGAATCGGCTGATTGCGTGGCATGGCGCTGTGCACCGCGCCGCCTGCTTGGCACAGAGAAAAGCCCGCAATGGCCGCGGGTCGTCTCTGGGGGCCCAGCTATTTCTTCTCGCTCAACTGCTTGAGCCAGCCCTGGGCCAGCTGGGTCCACTCCGCCGCGCGGCTGTTCTGGATCTCTTCCTCAAACAACTGCTTCGCCTTCGCCTCCCCAAGCTCCACCAGCGCCCCGCCCGCCGCCCGCCGCGTCCGCAGCTCGCGATCCTTGAGCAGCTCCGCCAAGCGGGCGTAGGTCTTCTGCGGGTCGTTCTTGCCGAGGGCACCCAGCGCCTGTGTTGCCCGCTCGCGCAATCGCGAGTCGTACTTGGGGTTGGTCAGTTCCAGGACTTTGTTCAGGGCCCAGGAGTTGTCGAGGGATTTAGCGGCTTCGACCGCCGCCCCGCGCAGGGCGTCGCTCTGCGAGGGGGTGCCAAAGGCGTCGGCCACGATCTGAGGACGCTCCGACGCCCGCAGCTTGCCCGCCAACGCGACAGCCGCGGCCTTGACCTTCAGCGACCAATCGCGACTGGCGGCATACCCCGACTGCTCCGCCAAGCTGGCCGCCAGCTCGGTCTGCGCCTTCAGGTGCTCTGTGCCCACCATGTCGGCGATGGCGTTCATCGTCGCTTCACGTACCTCCCACGAGTCCGGGCAGGTCGTCAGCAGCGAGCGAAGGTCGGAAAGATCGCCACGCGCCCCCAGGGCCCGGGCGGCTTCCATCCGCACCAGCACGTTGATGTTCTGGTTCTGGGCCGCATTTCGGATGGCTTCGGAAGCCGCCGCCGAGCCAGCGACGCGCAGCCCGCGCAGCGCGTTCACCCGCGACTGCACCGTCGGCCCCGAGGCCAGTTGAGCCAGCCAGGCCCGCTCGCTCTGGTCGGTGGAGATCGACGCCAGTACGGTGAGATCGGGGTCAAACGACACGCACTCGACCTCATCGCCTGACACGAGCGAGGCGACCGCAGATCTTCCTTCAAACGAAAGCACCCCCGACACCCACGCCCCGCTGGACAGCTTGGCGGCAAACGGCAACTCAAACTCAAAGGCCGGGTTGTCGCCATCAATCCGCTGCGTCTGCCCCCCTTGAACCGTCAGCACCCCATCCTTCCACGCGTACGTGGCCTTGACATGCGGCACCCCCGGACGGGTACACCACTGCGAGAAAAACTGCTCCAGGTTCAGCCCCGACACATCCTCCAGCGCCCCGCGAAGGTCGGTGGTGTCCGCGGTTTGCAACCCGCGGCGGGTGAGATACTCGTGAACCCCCTTGAAGAACAGATCATCCCCCAGCTTGCAGCGCAGCATGTGAAGAATCGAAGACCCCTTCCCGTAGGGGTTGGCCGGGCGACGAAAGGGCTCCCAGGTGTTGGCGTACGCCTTGGTGCACATGCCCGCCACCGCCGGAGCCTCGGCGTGGTCGTTGGCGATGATCCCGTCGAAGTTGCCGCGAATGTAGCGGAGGTAGGCCTCCGGCCCGTCGCGTTGCTCCAGCCACAATGAGGTCAGGTACGTCGCAAAGCCCTCATTCAGCCACACATGCTCCCACGAGTTGCAGGTCACATAGTCGCCGAACCACTGATGGCCCAGCTCATGCGAGATCAGTCCCTCCAGGTCGTGATCCTTGAGCGCGCTCGGCTCCAAGATCGCGGTGTCGTAGAGGGTCGTGCAACTGGTGTTTTCCATGCCCCCCGACGCAAAGTTCCAAACCACCGACTGCGCGTACTGATCCCACGGATACTTGATCCCGAAGCGTTTCTCAAACAGGGCGATCATCTGCCCGGTGCGCCCGAAGGTCGCCTGAACGTCCTTGCCTCGCCCCAGCGGGGCGTAGACCGGCATGGGCAGCTCTTTGGTGCCGACATCCACCACGTCGAACTTCCCCACCACCATCGACACCAGATAGTTGACGTGCGGCTTGTCCTGCAGCCAGTGGAATCGCTCCACCGGGGTCATCCCCCGCGTGCCGTCGCCTGGCAGAATCGACTTCACCCGCTCGAGCAGACGCCCGTTGGAGAGGACGGTGAAGCCAGCGGGCACCGTGACCGAAAGCTCGGTCGTCAAACGCTCGTTGGGGAAGTCGTGGCACGGAAACCAGTAGCTGTTGGTCTCGGGCTGCCCCTGGGTGTGCAGCTGCGCAGGGCGCCCCGGCCAAGCGGGGCTCTCGGGGGTCCAGATCAGCCCCAGGGGCGGGTCGTCGACGCCATACTCGATCACGATGGTCGCGTCCTTGCCCACCGGCAGAGGCGGGTCGAAGCTGATTTCCAGGGCCGCGTTGTCGATGTGCGTGAAGGTGGTCTTGGTCCCTTCGCACGCAACGCTCTTGATGGTCAAAGCGCGGGCGTTGAGTTTGAGCGACGCGACCTCGTTGCCGATCGGCGCCAGCGTCAGTGTCTGCGTCGCGCTGAGCCGGGGCGTGTTCATGTCCGCGATGGTGACTTCCAGCAGCATGTGCTTGTAGTCGGCCAGCCGGTGCGGGGGAAAATTGCGGGTGTCGCGCCCGGTCGCCTCGTCAAAGCCAATCGCGCCGGGGTTTCCGCCGTCGGGCCAGGCCAGACGCAGGGATTGGCAGTCGTCGTGTTCGCCGGGATAGGCCAGCCCAAGGCTGGCGTTGGCTACACCGGCGCCGGCAACGAGGGCCAGGGCAAGGCGGCGGGTTTGGTGGCGGTACTTCAAGGGTTTCATGCTCCGCTCTTGGTTTCAATCCCGCTTCGCGGGGGGGGCAAGGTTGCGATCTTCACTCTGGCCGCGGGCGGAGAAACGCTCCGCCGCGACGCAAAACAACTCGGAGACTACTTCGCGGCGTACTGGCTCACAGCCCTGGCCATGGCCATCACCCGGGCCGTGACGCTCTTCGCGCCCGTCAACGCCTGATTGAAAGTCATCGCCTGGCGGGCGGCTTCGCGCAGCGACGGGAGGGAACCGCCGTCGGCAGAGATCCGCGAAAGCACCTGGGCGGCCGCGGGTTCGCCCGCCCACGCGAGGTGCTCAATAGCGTCCAGCCTCGCCGCATAGGTCAAGCCATCCGAGGCTTCGTTCAGCCACATCGCCAGGGGCTTGCGGGTGTCATAGGCGGCCAGAACTTCCACATTCGGGTCGATGCTCGCCTGCGTGGGCTTGGAGGCAAGCTTGAAAGTCCCCAACGCGAAACGACTGTCCATGGGCAACTCCACCCACTGGCTCGTGCCGTCTTCAAACTTGAGGTAGATCGGAAGCACGAATGCGTACGCCGGGTTCAAGTAGTTGATGGTCTGGGTTTGCAACGCTTCGACCGACAGGGTGGTGGTGGCGTCGTCCCAGGTGTACTCGATCGCCACGCGGGGGAGGCCGGGTCGATACAGCCATTGCTCAAAGAATCGCTCCAGGCTTTGGCCCGAGGCCTCTTCGAGGCAGCGCCGGAAGTTGGGGGTGCGCACGGTTTTGAACTTGAACTTCTCCAGGTACGCCGCGGTGCCGTTAAAGAAGGGTTCGTCCCCCAGCCGCTCGCGCAGCATGTGCAAGATCACCGCCCCCTTCGCGTACGGATCGTCGGTCTTGGTGAAGGTCGCGTCAGGGTTCGGATAGCGATTGCTCAGGATGGCCGCCTGGGCCGGCGCGCTGGCGCGGTTGCGGGACCGCTGCTGGCCAAGGAACCCGACCACCGTCTTCATGTACAGATCCCGGGCTCGCTTGGCCGAGGGGTTGTCCCCCAAACTCCCGCCCTTGTGCTCGTTCCACAACGCTTCGCAATAACTGGCCCATCCTTCGTTGAGCCACAGGTGCTCCCACGAGTTGCACGTCACCAGATCCCCAAACCACTGGTGGGCCAGCTCGTGGCTGATCAGATCATCCCGGTCCCCCTTCTCCCCCTCGTTCGCGGAAGAAACCGTCAGGAACGTGGCGGAGGTGTTCTCCATCCCCCCGGCGGCAAAATCTCGCACCATCACCTGCGCGTACTTGTCCCATGGATAGGGCTGCTTGAAACGCTGCTCGAAGAACGCGATCATGTCGGGGGTGTATCCAAACACCTCGGGGATGTTCTTCTCCGTCCCCCACGGCGTATACACGGGCATGGGCAACCCGGGGCGGGCGCTCTGCGGGCCCCCCACTTCAACGATCGCAAACTTCCCGATCGCCAGCGTCACCAGGTAGTTTACATGAGGCTTGTCCTGCACCCAGTGCCACTTCGCGCGGCCATCGGGCTGGGGCTCCTTAGACGCCAGGTACCCGTTCGAGACGACTTCATACCCACCGTCGACGGTCACCAGCAGCTCGGTCGTGAGGCGCTCGTTGGGAAAGTCATGACACGGGAACCAGCGGCTATTCAGCTCGGCTTCCCCCTGGGCGTGGATCTGCACATTGGCCCGCGTCTCACTCTTGGCCCCCTCGATGGGCTTGGACCACGTCAGCCCCTCTCCCTTGTGCTTGGAAAAATCCAGGTCATAGGCCAACGTAACTTCCACCGGCTGACCGGGCTCGACCGGGGCGGGAAAATCGATGGTGAGCTTCCCCCCCTCCTGCCGGAATGGAGCCGGGGCGTTAGAGACCAGCGCCTGGGTAATCACCGGCCCGTTGCAGTCCAGCGTGAGCGAGCCTCGGGCCTTGCCGATCGGCGTCACCGTCAGCGTCTCACGTCCGGAAAGAGCGGGCTTGGAGATGTCGGGAAGGTCCAGCTCCAGTCGCATGTGGAGATGGTCAAAGGGACGATCGTGGGGCCAGTTCGCGTTTCTTCGCCCGGTGGCCGCGTCGATTCGCGGGTCGGCTTCCACCTGCGCCGCCTGCTGGGCCGTGGCGGGGCGGGGAAGGAGAATGCCCGCCCCGAGAAGGGCAACCAGGGCACATCGAGCGGCAACGCCGGTCATCATGGTCGAGTTTCCTGAGCCTTCGAGGCGTCAAACGCCCCAAAGGCCTTGTGCGCGATTCTGGAAGTCCGTAGAATAACGATCCCACTTCGAGCATGTCGCCACGGATTGGGAAAAATACTGTCGGGTGCGAACGCTATGGGGAGCGTTGCGTGGTACGATGCGCTATGCGCCCAGCGCCGAACCAGGATGGACCCGGCAACCCCTCGTATCACTCCCAAGCCCGCACTGCCTCCTCAACTCACTCCGCAGCGCCCACCGGTCGCTCCGAGGTGCCCCCGGAGTTCACCCGAGGACATCGCCCAAGCTCGCTCGCCGAGCAGGTCGAGGGCTCGACCGACTCTGAGTTTTACAGCCCCATCCCCGAGGGGTATCAGCGCGGGCACCACAAGTACGTCGTGGTGCTCGGCACCGTGATGTCCGGGCTCGGCAAAGGCATCTTCGCCAGCAGCGTCGCCAAGATGCTCAAAGAAAAGGGTCTTTCGGTCGCCCCCATCAAGATGGAGGGCTACCTGAACATGGACTCGGGGACGCTCAACCCCTACCGGCACGGCGAGGTCTTCGTCCTCGACGACGGCACCGAGTGCGACATGGACCTGGGCACCTACGAGCGCTTGCTGGACCAGAACCTCAGCCGCTGGAACTTCACCACCTCCGGCCGCCTCTTCGGCGAGATCCTCGAACGCGAACGCCGCGGGGCCTATCTCGGACGCGACGTCCAGATGATCCCTCACGTGACCGGCGAAGTAAAACGCAAGCTGCGCGAGCTGGCGGTGCGGGGCGACGGCACCCGCCCCGCCGACGTCGTCTTTGTCGAAGTCGGCGGCACCGTCGGCGACTACGAAAATGGCTTCTACATCGAAGCCATGCGCGAGCTTGCCTTCGAAGAAGGGCCCGGCTCGGTCTGCTTTGTCGCCCTCACCTACATCATCGAGCCACCCGCCCTGGGCGAACAAAAATCCAAGGCCGCCCAGCTCGGCATCAATCTGGTGATGGAAGCGGGCATCCAGCCCCACCTCATCGCCTGCCGCGCCAGCCGCCCGGTCAGCCAAAAAGTGATGCAGAAAATCGCGATGTTCAGCAACGTCCCGATGAAACGCGTCTTCTCACTCCACGATCGCGAGAGCATCTACACCATCCCCGAAGAAATGCGCCACGAAGGCCTGGATCGCGAGATTCTCTCGATCCTCTCCCTGCACGACCGGGTCGACAACTCGCAGGAAGATCGCCACCGCGAAAAATGGATGGGCTTTGTCCGGCGATTGACCGCCCCCAAAAAGCGCGAAGTCCGCATCGGCGTGCTGGGCAAATACGCCAACTTGCGCGACGCCTACGCCTCGATCGACAAGGCCATCGAGCACTGCGAAGCCCATCTGGGCGTGCGGGTTGAGCTGGACTGGAGCGACACCACCGACGTCGCCGACGCGAATGTCGAAGCCTCCCTCTCCGACCACGACGCCGTGATCGTCCCCGGGGGCTTTGGCAATCGGGGCGTCGAGGGAAAAATCGCCTGCGTCAAGTACTGCCGCGAGCACGGCGTGCCCTACCTTGGCATTTGCCTGGGCTTCCAGGTGGCGGTGATCGAGTTCTGCCGCAACGTGCTCGGATTGGCCGACGCCAACTCCACTGAGTTTGCGTCCGGCACTTCCTCGCCAGTCATCAGCGAGCTGCCAGAGCAAAAACGCATCGAAGGCCTGGGCGGCACCATGCGCCTGGGGGCCCAGGACGTGCAGATCTCCCCCGGCACGCTGGCGAGCTTCCTCTTCGGCAACAAGCCCACCGTGCACGAACGCTTCCGCCATCGCTACGAGGTTGACCCCAGCTTCATCGAACGCATCGAGGCCGCCGGCATGATCTTCAGCGGGCGACACACCACCCGCCCCATCATGCAGTTCCTCGAACTCAAGCGAGAGGGCGCCGGTCAGACCCACCCCTTCTTCATCGGCGCCCAGTTTCACCCGGAGCTGACCAGCCGCCCGCTCCGCCCCCAGCCCATGTTCATGGGCCTGGTCGCCGCGGCTATCCAACGCAAATACGGCCCCGCCGTCGACCTCAACGACCCCTGGGCCCCCGAACTCAAACGCTGGATGCTCAGCGGGAACCACGCTCGCCCGCAGCCGGTCTGATCCTCGATTCCAGCCAATCCGCCCCGTCCCAAAGAATCAACGCGCTCAATACATCCGGCTCGCTCAGCCCCGCCAGCGCGTTGTGCAACAACGTCTGTGCGTACATGTCCGCCTCGACATCGTCGCTCCCCAAGGTCGCAAAGACCTGAACCCCCCATGGGTGCGATGTCGCGTTATCGGGCTGGATGTTCTCGATGAGCCACCGGGCGGCACTGACCAGCCTCGGCGTCAACTCGGGCTCACGCCCTGTCGCCCACCCCAGCCCGTGAAGCCCGCACAGCTCCCCCTCCGTCCAGACTTCGATCGCCTGATCATGCAGCGATGGAAACAGCGGGCCATCGTCGCGCTCCAAGCGCGGAAGCTCTCCCGCCTCGGCGGCCCTCCACACCCCTAGCCAGGGTTGTGTCCGATCCTCGGACGCCCCCTCGCGAATCTCAGCCCGCTTCACCCTCAACACCCGCGCCAGCAGCCACGGGTCGATCGCCCTGCGATGCCCGGCCCCGTCGCGAAAACGCTGGGCCCACGCCAGACCATCCCCACCCTCAATCACCGGCGTGCCCGTCAACCCGGGGCGGGCGGCTCCCCTGAGCAGCTTGATCCATTCACGCGGGGTCATCATGCTGCATTCTCCCGGGCATATCGCCCCCCGCACGCCCCTCTGCGCCACGCGAGGACCCCGGCCAAACCCGGATACAGTCGCCCCCGTGCAAGTCGTTCATACATTGGCAGAGTACGACGCGTTTCGCTCCTCCCTTTCCAAAGGATGCGTCCTCGTCCCCACCATGGGCGCCCTGCACGAAGGGCACGCCAGCCTCGTCCGCCAAGGGGCGGCCTACGCCCGCAAACACTCCCTCGACGGTTGCGTCGTCACTCTCTTCGTCAACCCCACCCAGTTCGGCGACCCCGCCGACTTTTCTCGCTACCCCAAGACCCTCGACGCAGACTGCCGGTTGTGCGAACAAGCAGGGGCGGCCTGCCTCTTCGCCCCGGGGGTCGAAGATGTCTATCCCCCGGGTCACACGATCCCCGTTCCCACCCTGCCCCTTGTCGCCACCGAGCCAAAGCTGGAAGATGCGCTGCGCCCCGGGCACTTCGCGGGGGTGTGCCAGGTGGTGAGCCGGCTGTTTGACATCACCCGGCCCAAAGCCGCGGTCTTTGGGGAAAAGGACTGGCAGCAACTGGTGGTGGTGCGAGCGATGGCGCAGGCCCAGGGCCGCGAGCTTGAAATACTCCCCGGGCCGACAGTGCGGGACGCGGATGGAATGGCCATGAGCAGCCGCAATCGCTTCCTGTCAAGCCACGACCGGGCGGCAGGTCTCTCCCTGAGCCGCGCCCTTCGCGCAGCCCAAACCAAGACCACCCCGGATCAGGCCGAAGCCGCGATGCTGGCGGAACTCAGCACCCAAGGCCTCACCCCGGACTACGCGATCGTGCGAAACGCCAGCACGCTCTCCCCGCTTCGAGATGCCGGCCAGGTCGGCCCCTGGCGGGCGGTGCTCGCCGCCCGCGTCGGCTCGGTGCGCTTGCTCGACAACGCCCCCTGGCACCCAGCGTAAAAGCGCGGGGCGGCGGGGCCACCAAATCTCCCCCCGCGTCTCGTCAGACGTCGATTGGGCCGAGTTGGGAGCGCCCTGCCCGGGGCTACAGTTGCCCCCATGAACCGCACGCCCCTCCATCAGTTCCATCTCGACCATAACGCCAAGATGGTGGACTTCGCCGGCTGGGATATGCCCCTCACCTACGCCGGTCTCACGCAAGAGCACCAGCAGGTCCGCTCCTCCGGCGGGATTTTCGACGTCTCGCACATGGGGCGCCTCAAGATCACCGGCGTCGGGGCCAGACGGTTTCTCGAGCGGGTCTGCACCCGCCGCATCAGCGACATGACCACCGGCCAATGCCGCTACAGCCTGGTGTGCAACGAGCAGGGAGGCGTCAAGGACGACGTGATTGTCTATCGCCTGGACGACGACGAGTTCATGATGGTGGTCAACGCTTCCAATCGCGAGAAGATCGTCAAGCACTTCGACGCCGTGCGGGCCTCTTCCGATCTCAAAGTAAAGATCGACGACCAGACGACCTCGACCGCGATGGTCGCCCTGCAGGGCCCCAAAGTGGTGCCGATCATCGGCAAGTTCAGCAGCGAGGTTCTGAATCTCAAGAAGTACCGCTTCGCCGTCAAGAACCTCCTCATCATCAAGCTCATCGTCAGCCGCACCGGCTACACCGGCGAAGACGGGGTCGAGGTGATCCTCCCCAGCGGGTCCGTCGGCCTGGCCCTCAAGTTCCTCTTCCAGGACATCGACATGTCCAAGCCCGACGCCCTCCTCAAGCCCGCCGGCCTTGGCGCCCGCGACACCCTGCGCACCGAAGCCGGCATGCCCCTGTACGGGCACGAACTGGGCGAAGAGATCAACGCCCTCTCCTGCGGCGTCGACTTCGCCATCTCCCTCGACAAAGACACCGGCCCCAAGCCCGAAACCTTCATCGGGATGGAAGCCCTCAAAAAGACCGCAGCCGCCGGTGGCCCCGCCCGCAAGCTGGCAGGGTTTCTCATCGATGGAAAACGCTCCGCCCGCCAGGGCATGAAGATCACCAAGGACGGCAAAGAGGTCGGCGAAGTCACCAGCGGGTGCCCCAGCCCCACCCTCGGCACCTGCATCGCCATGGGCTTCCTGGACGCCGCCTTGCTCATTCCCGGCACCAGCGTTGACATTGACACCGGCAAGGGCACCCTCCAGGCCAAGACCACCCCATTGCCCTTTTACAAAGCGCCCAAGCCCGCCTGAGCCTCCCCTCGCTCGAATGTGCCGGGTGCCCTGCCTCTTTCGCGGAGAACCCATGTCCCCCGAAGCCATCCTTGCGGATCTTGGCCT
>JAKFUN010000128.1 GCA_021732675.1 Phycisphaerales bacterium | reverse complement strand
CTGCGTTTGTACGTGGCGTTTGATGGCGGGGCGACGGATCTGGCGGGGGGGGTGGATGCCGCCCTCAAGATTGCGCGCCCCTGGGCGAGGGGCTCCACGACGCTGGTCGTGGTGAGCGATGGCGACGCGACCAGCAACGTCGGCGCCCTGCGCCTGCCCCCGGCCATCGCCGACACCATCGTGATCGGCGTGGGCGACCCGTACAAGGCCACGCTCATCTCAGGGCATAGTTCCAAGCAGGAAACACTGAATCTCAAGCAGCTCGCCACAAGACTGGGCGGCTATTTCCATGAGGGGAATCGTCTGCACCTGCCCTCCAGCGTGGTGGGACGCCTGTCGATGGCCACCCCCAGCGCGGGAGTAGGCGTTGGCCTTCGCGAGGCGGCGCTGGTCGCCATCGGGGTCGGAGGCGGGTTGGTTGGGCTGTTGGGGCCGGCGCTCCTGCTCTTTGGGGTCCGCCCCAGCGTTGTGCGGGAACGTAACCAGCGGGGTCGGCGCCGGGCCCCGCGCCATCACCCCGCGCCTCAGGCCTTGGCGTGAATCGCAGTGGTGGGGTCGCAAATGAAAGGAAGGTGACGGGTGGACAAGAGCAAACTCGGTTGGATCGCCTGGTCAATCCTCCCCGTGCTGGGGCTGGCGTATCACTTCGGACCCGGGCAGGGGGTCTATCGCCAGGACCGCGCGGCCGGCATGCTCGTGAAGGCCGCGTCGCTGGATGAACGGGCCCAGAGCGCCCAGAACCTCGCTCACGAGCGACACTTGGCGTGGGTCTCTGCCCGCAAGCAGGCGATCGCGAGCAAGGCCCCTGCGGACGAGCGAGCCGCGGAGGTCGCGGCCAAGGAAGCGGACGAGGCGTACGCCCTTGCGAGCAGCGCCTGGCGCGCGACCGCCGAGCAGCTTGGGAGCGCCCAGGGGCTTCTGGACGAAATCGGCTCGCCCAAGAGTGGCGAAGTTCGTGTCGCCCGCAACCGGGCGCTGATCCGCGCCGGGGAGATCTCCGCGGGCGTCAACGACCTCGAGAGCTTGCTTGGCGAGATGACCGACAAGGGGTTGCAGGAGACATCGCTCGCCAAGCACGCTCGAGCGGAGATGGCGGCAGGGTACTACTACGGGGCGCGGCTTTTGCGGCTCTCGGGCAAGCCGACGAGTGAGTGGATGGAAGCCGCGAGCTGGGCGAGGCAGAACTTCCGGTACATCGCCGAGGCCGAGGCGGGCACGCCCGGCGACCAGCAGAAGAACCTGGAACTGGCCCTGAACCTGGAGCAGAACGAAGGGGACGACCTGGTCGCGTTGCCGCTGGCAAGAAACTCTCCCTGCAACGGCAACTGCGAGAACCTCGGTAAAGGCAAGCGCAAGGGCAAGGGGAAGAAAAAGCAACCATCCGAAAACAAAGACTCGCGCGGGGCAGGGGGTGAAGAAGACATTCCGCCGGGATGGTGATTGGTTGCGGGTGATGCGGGAGCGTGGGTGGGGTCGCGCGGGTGGCGGTTGGTCTGGTTGGAAGGTCGGTCAGCGTATTGGTGTGCGCAAGGGGTACAAAGCATGAAGCTCGGAACCTGTGGGCAGATTTCGGCGGGGTTGTTGGCGCTGTTGGCAGGGAGCGTCTCGGCCCTTGGGCAGAACTTGGTCACCATCCAAAGCTCGCAAGGGACGATCCGCCTGCCCAACGGCGCCGTTGTGGAGGTTCAGAACGCCCAGCCCGATGAGGCGGGCGAAGAGCCTCCGCCCCCGATGCCCGAGGAAGTCGGCGCACCCGAGGCTGGCGAAGCCGGCGCCATGACCACCCCGCCCGCCAAGCTCTCCAAGGAAGAGACCGAGGCCCTCAAAGCCGAGTTCGAGGCCTTGTCCAAGGACGACCAAGATGAAATGAAGGCCTACTACAAAGACCTCGGGGTGGATCTGGATCAGGTGCTTGGGCTCGCCACCGCGGCCAACGAAGCAATGATGCGCTTCCAGGAGGCGACCAACACCCTGCGCGAGCTCGATTTCGCACGCACCCCCAACAACGTCTTGAACGCCCGCTCCAAGCTCGGCTTTGGGCAGGTGCCCCGCCCCAATGTCTCCAGCGCCCGCGGCACCGACCTGGCCAAGTGGGTTCACCTCTTGGTCATGGCCGGCGAGTGGGAGCAGTTCGGGGCATTCCTGACCGAGCTCCCACCCAAGGACGCGACCTCGGTGTACGCCGGAGTGTTGCAGATGCTCAATCGCGGGAGCGCCGGACTCTTGCCCGAAGAAGTCCTCGCCATCGCTGAAGCCTGCCCCGAAGACCCCAGGGCGTGGGAAGTCAAGGCCTGGACCGCGATGGCCGCCCAGGCCTCGGCCAAAAACAGCCCGATCACCATGCTCGCGCGCTTGCGCGACGGGACTCGCCTCTTTGGCTCGCAGGATGCCGAGAAGCGCCGACGCACGGTCGAACTCCTCTCCGGAGCAGGGCTGGTTCAAGAGGCGTACGCATACCTCCCCCCGCTCGAAGAGGCTCGGGCCGCAGGCGACGGCGAGCTCGTACTCGTCCACGGGAAGTATCTGGCCGACCTGGCGAATCGCGCGGGCGACTCGCCCGAGGCGGATGCCCGCCGCGCTGAGGCCTGGGCTCTGTATTGCGAGGTGACGCAAATGGACCGGGCGGCCATCGACGCCCGTAGCGAAGCGGTGCGCCTGGCTCTAAGCATGATGGGCAAGATGCCCCGCGCCCAGGTCACCCCATGGCTGGAGCAGATCTTCGCCGACGACACGCTGGCCCCCGCCGCGCTGGAGGGGATCGCCATCAGCGCCACCCGGCTGAGCAACGACCAGGACTTCAACGAAGAAACCGCAGAGGCGATCGTCACGCTGAAGCAGGCCGTGGACATTCTGCTCGAAAACAAGGGAATCAGCCGCTCGGTGCTGCAGGTGCCAATGCGGATGCTGACCACCGCGCTCGTGACTCAGATGGAAAACGCGGTGGCGCAGAAAGGGCACCAGCAGACCGTCACCCGGGAGAGCCAGTTATTGCTGCGAGCAATCCCCGGCGACCAGTGGATGGACGCGCTGGAGACGAGCCTGGCCGCCCGGGCCCAGAAGGCGAGCATTCGCCTGGCGGCCTCAGCGGACGAAACCGACATGGCGCTGCAACTGGTCTCAAGCTCGGTGCGACGCACGCCCGACCAGGCCCGCGAGCTGGCGGATGCGTTTCTCAAAACCTGGGAGCAGCGGCTGAGCCCCAGCAGCGACTACGACCAGGAGAGCATGATCTACTTCTGGTGGAACAACTCCGTGGCGCAGGCGCCACTGACGCGCGGGCGTCAACGCCGAAACCTTGACCGGCTCGGGCAATTGATGCAAACGCTGCGCAGCGCCGGGTTGGAGCCCCGCACGCTCCCGGCCATCGCCTCGGTCTTTCGGGCGTGCCACGGCGTGACCGAGGTCTATGAACGCGACGAGGTGGAAGACGTTTTCGGGCCCATCGACCAGATCCCGCCCTCGACTTCGATCGCGCTGGCGTCGACGATGGCCAGCAGCCTGAACGGAGACTGGCGCAACCGGGCCGTGCAGGTGCAGCAAGGGGTGAAGCGCACCGACGCCGAGATCGCGACGCTGGTGGACCGTGGCTACGCCTTGGCGATTGACCTCTCACGCAGCGCCCTGGCCAGCCAGCCCGAATCGTGGCGCTGCGCCGTGCTTCAGGCGGCTCTCACGTACGACCGCTTGCAGTTCCGGTCCATTCAGAAGAAGAAAGAGGGAGACACGACCAAAGACACCGAGGTCAAGCTCGCCGCCTTCGCGGCCTTTCACGACGCTTCGGATCGCTACGTCAAGGCGGTCAGCGCCGGGAATGAACGCGAGGAACCCACGCTCTTTCTTCGCTGGTTCGGCGCCGCGATGGGCACCTCACAGCTCAACTTCATCAGCAGCGATGAGATGCCCGCCGAAGGTACCAAAGAGAACGACCAAGTTGACCTGATCCGCCTGGCGATCGACGCGTTGCCCGGTGAGAGCCGCTCGCGGCACCTCGGCGCGTTCGCCCGGGAGATCGGGCTGGTGGTCTCGCGCTCCGAGCCCGAGGTGAAGCCCAAGCTGGTGAAGCAGGCCTTGCGGATCGTGCGCGACGACCCCGCCGGGGCTTCGCTCCGGGCTCTGGACGAGCTGTACCGGGACCTGGTGCGCGATGAGATCAAGCTGCGACTGACGGTTGACGGGCCGGACGACATCGGCGCCAACAAGCCTTTCGGGGCGATGCTCTCGATGCGATTCACCAACTCGGTGGATCGCGAGACCGGGGGCTTCTCCAAGTATCTGCAGACCTCCGCCTGGGTGCGGGTTGGTCGCCAGTATCAAACCATCAACTATCGCGAGAAGCTTGAAAAGAACCTGCGCGACTCGCTCCAGAAGGGCTTTGCCGTAGAGTCCATCGGGTTCTTTGACCCCTACATGCCCTCCAGGGGCGTGAGCGAGAATGGCCAAGGTGGCTGGCTTGAGAAGCCGCTGGCGTATGTGGTCCTCACCCGCAAGGACCCGGCGACCGACCGCCTGCCGCAGATCTCGATGGACATGCAGTTCGAGGACAACACCGGCCCGGTGACGCTGGTGCTCCCCTCCAACAGCCCGGGCTTGGCGGTCGGCCCGGGCCCGGGGGCGACCCGCCCGTGTCAGGAGCTCAAGATCTCGCAGGTGGTCGACCCGCGCGACGCGCGCGACCGGCAGAAGACCAGGTCCATCACCCTTGAAGTCGTCGCACGCGGCAAAGGCACCGTTCCCGACATCCGCGAGCTGCTCGACGGGCTTGACGATGCGATTCCCGGCTACTCCATCGACCCAAAGGGCATCGAGCCCCGCCCCACGATCATCGTGCAAGAGGGGGACGCCAGCGCCGCCACGCGCGGCTGGTGGAACGCCCCGACCAAGCCCCCGGAGGGTGGCTACCCCGAGGCCGACGAGAGCGGCATGTTCCGCCTGCCCGTCGAGCGCAGCTGGATGGTGACATACACCCCCACGCAAGGTTCGCCAGGGGGCGAGTTCAAGCTGCCGACGCTGCGCGCGGGCGTGAACGCCGAGCTGGAGTCCAAGTACTACGCAGACCTGGATGTGTTGCCGGTCGCCGGCGGCGCGGTGCCCGTGGAAAGGCATAGTTGGACGACCCCGCTGCTTCTCATCGCGGCGGCGTTGACGTCGGTCGGCGTTGGGCTCTGGTGGTTCCTGCGCCGCTCGAGCCTCCCGGCGAGCGTCGCGGAAGGGCTGGACCTCCCCGCCAAGGTGACACCCCTCAGCACGGTCTTCACGCTGCGAAAGATCCAGACCGAACACGGGGCGAGTCTGGACGACGCCCGGCGCGGGGCCCTGGCTCAGGAGATCGCGCTGATCGAGTTGAAGTACTTCGGGCCTCAAAATGCCCAGACGCCCCCAACGCCGGACCTCTCCGAAACCCTGAAACGCTGGACCAGGAGCGTGCGGGGGTGACCAGGGCCCCGGGGATACGCCAGCTCCCCGAGCCGGAAGACGGCACGCAGCGCCGCGCCACCCGCTCGGGCTGCGGCGAAGCCGTCCTAAGCCGGGAAGCACTCACCAAAGCGGCCCAGCAGCGCCGCACCCCTGGGCAGAGGCCACATCGTGAGGGCACCAGTCAGCAATAGCCGCGCCAGTGAACGCTCGCGTCCGAGGAACTTGATCCACTGGCGGCTGTCCGCCCAGACCGTCACGTCGGGCTTGCCGTGCAGCCCGGGCGTCACGTCGATCCGCTGGTCGCGGATGACGACCGTTGCCTCGGTCTTCTCCGCGCCCCGAAACTTGAAGTGGTAGGTAGCGTTCAGCCCTTTGCTCGCGCCGCGCTGAAACAACCACGGCAGGCCCTTCAAGAAGCTCCGGATGCTTGTCGCCCGGATCCCATGATGAACATACTTCAGCGACTTGTGCGGGTAGCGCTGCTTGGCGTGCGCCTCCGCGTCGCTCCCCTTGATCACGTACAGGGGCTCGATCTTTTCCTGCAATGGCTTCACGACCTCGCGCACATGCTCCGGGCGCTTGTCGAGGAACGGCCCCAGCACATCCTCGCCCGCCGGGCAGACCGCGATGCAGTACGCAGCCTTGTAGTTCGGGCCATACGCCAGGCTCTGCCACATGCTCAGGGTTTCTTGGTCCGTGACCTGTTCGCGGTACTTCGCGGCGGAGCCCGCATCGGTCACCTGCTCCACCCAATCGACAAACCCGCCCAAGAACTCGCGATAGTTGTGCGTCATGCAGGCGCTCACGTCAAAGTGCCCGTCGGGCTTGAGCGCGCCCACCGGGCAGGCCGCCACGCACAGCTTGCACTCCACGCACGGGTTGAAATCGAGCTTGGTGGCGTAGGGCGTCACCTCGCGATCGATCAGAACCGTGCCCAGCAGCACGAAGCTGCCGAACTTGGGGTGAATGACGCTGCGATGGATCCCCCGAACCCCCAGCCCAGCGGCCTCGGCGACGAGCTTCTGGCTGATCAGCCACGCCTGCTCCTCCGGGATGTTTGTGATCTCCATCGGAAAGGCCATGCTGGGGTTGCACGCGCGCACGCCCTTGTCCATCAGCGCCAGCACGATCCGGCGGCACACATCATCCACCTCGTGCCCGGTCGTGTGAAACGCCTGGTTCGCCACCGAGCGCTTCACGCTGCGCACGTTGTGCAAAGGCGTGCGGCATACCACCGAGATCAGCGACCTAACCCCCGGGAACGCCTCCTCGATCCCCGCCCGCTCCGGGGCCATCATGGGTTCGCTGATGGGGATGAATCCCACATCCTCGGCCCCGGCCTCGAGGCAGATTCGGCGCAGCTCCGCTGCGTCGAGCGCGCCGGCGGAAATCGTCAGCGTCGCCGGCTTCGCGCTGCGAAGCGCCCGTGCCGTTGGATGGTCCTCAATCCCCATACTCATCACCCTTTCTTACAAATCCGCCCCGCCTCATGTAGTGGTATATACAACTGTCAGTTCCGCGTCGGGCTTCGGCCCCGTCCTCGCCCCGGATCCACCCGATCACGCCTTGTGCAGCAGTTGATTGCCCAGGTCCACCATCGCCCCCGCGCCCGTAGGGCCAAGCATTTTCTTCACCAGCGACTGGGCCCTTCGCCAGTCCGGCAGAACCGTCTCCACACGCCGGCGTCCTTCTTCTGTGAGGCCCACGCTCTTGATGCGATCGCCATCGCTCAGTTCCGCCTCCAGCAGCCCATCATCGATGAGCCCCTTGAGATTGCGGCTCACCGTCGACTTCTCCATCGCCATCTTCGCGCCGATCAGCGATGGATTCACCCGCCCCACCTTGCCCACAAAGACCATGATGTTGACCTGCGAAATGCTCATCCCCACGTTCGCCATCGTCTGGTCGTAGATCGCGCTGACCGCCCGACCCAGAATCCGCACCCGAAAGGCGATGCAGTCGTTCGCGATCTCTTCGATGGCGCTGGGGTGTCTTTGGGCTATTGGCATACAGCATTGTTGTAGGTACAACTTTTCGGGTCAAGTCAAGCAGTCCTCACGCGCAGGCATGGGGCGGCACCGGCGCCCGGGCACTCTCACCGGGCCATCTCGGCATTCGCTGCGTTCAGCCCCGGCGTGCGTGGCGTGCCGGGCGTGTTGTGCTATGGCTGCACACGCACCAGGCGTGCATACTCCAGGACCATGGTCTTGCTGCCGATGTCCTTGAACCTGATGACCGCCCGAGGGCTGGCCCCGCCGCTGATCGACTCGACGATGCCGACGCCGAACTGCGGATGCCGAACTTTCGAGCCGACCGGGAACTCGCTGCTTGGCCCTCGCGCGGGCGAGGAAGATGACGAAGCACCCCAGGGCGGAGCCTGACCAGCATTAGCATTCGAGCCACCAAACCCCGAGCTCGGGCGTGGGGCAGCGCGAGAGCCTACGTTGCGGGACGCGTCGTTCCCCCATCCCCCCGCCGGCGCGTCATAGTCCTCTGCGAACGATTCCGATTGATCGCTCACGACCATCGCGTTGTCAGGAATCTCCCCGAGAAACCGACTCGGAATGGTGCGTTCCGGAATGCCGCGGATCGTCCGGTACTTGGCACTGGTCATGAGCAGACGCTTCATCGCCCGGGTGATGCCCACAAAGCACAGGCGGCGTTCCTCTTCCAGCTCCGCATCGCCCGCCACCGGCATGCTGATCGCGCGGCTGTGGGGCAGCAGCCCCTCTTCCATGCCGATGATCGCCACCGAATCAAACTCCAACCCCTTGGCAGCGTGCAGCGTCATCAGCGTCACGCTGCCTTGCGTCGGGTCCACGCTGTCGGCGTCGGCCACCAGCGCGATCGACTCCAAGTACGCCCGCAGCAGCGCCAGCAGTGGGGGCGTGTCGACCAAGCCGTCGGCCGCCAGCGGGTCGTTGGCCGCGTCCGCCGTCGCGTCATACTCCTGCTCAAACTGTCTGGCGCTGCTCACCAGCTCATCCAGATTGTCCACCCGCTCCGCATCCGTCTCGCTCTTGCTCGCACTGGCCTGGGCGACATACATCGCCCGCAAGCCGCTCTCGCGGATGACGCGATCGACCAAATCCGCCAGCGAGCCGGAGATGTCGGCCCCCATGAAGGTGCCGCCCCCGGTCCACGCGTCGATCTGGGAGACAAACTTTGCCACCGCGACCACCGCGCGGGCATTAAGGTCGGCGATCTGCCCCGCCCCGCGGCACGCCTCCATCATCGGCATCTCATCGCGCTGCGCCAGCGCCTCCAACGCTTCCTGCGTGGTCTTCGATATTCCCCGCGCCGGCGTATTGATGATCCGTGACAGCGATACCCCGTCCGCCGGGTTGGCCACCACGCGCAAGTACCCCAGCGCGTTGCGAACCTCCTCGCGATCGTAAAACGCCGTGCCCCGCGCAATGGTGTAAGGCACGTTGAACGCGCGCAGCGATTCTTCCATCACGCGCGAGAGCGAGTTGGTGCGATAGAAAATCGCCATGTCGCGCCACGCCGCCCCGGCCTCGTGCCGACTCTTCAGCCAGTCCGCCACCACGCGGGCTTCCGCCTTTTCGTTGCTCGTCAGCGTCGCCTCGGGCTTTTCGCCCCCCTTGCGGCTCGTGAACAGATCCTTGTGCTTGCGGCGCTTGTTGTGCCGAATCAACGTGTCCGCGGCTTCCAAAATCGGGGCCGTGCTCCGAAAGTTTTCCCCCAGCGTGATCACCCGGCATCCCGGATACCCCTCCTCAAAGTCAAGAATGTTCGAGATGTCCGCCCCGCGCCAGCCATAAATCGCCTGATCCGGGTCACCCACCACGCAGATGTTCGGGCCCTTGCCCCGAGCTGTCTTGGGTGGCGCGGCGGCCCCCGCCGCGTCGTCTTCATCCCCAGCCCCCGGCAGGCCGCTCTTCGGCGCACTCCCATCCCCCGCGATCATCTGCGCAATCAAAAACTGCGCCCGGTTGGTGTCCTGATACTCATCCACCAGCAGATATCGCCACCGGGCCTGACACTCCCCGCGCACCTGTGCGTTTCGCTCCAGCGTTCGCGCCGTCAGCAAGAGCAGGTCGTCAAAGTCCACCGCGTTGGCGTTCCGCAGCGCCGCGGCGTACGCCTTGTACACCCGCGCCACGTTTTTGCTCGAAAAGTCCGTCGCCCGGGCGGCAAAGCTCTCCGCGTCCATCAACTCGTTCTTGGCACGGCTGATCGCGCTCAGCACGCTTCGCGGCGGAAAGTTCGCCGTGCTCAGTTGCAGCCCTTCGATCACCTTCTTGCACAGCTTGCTCTGGTCGTCGCTGTCGTAGATCGTGAAATCCGGCTTCAGCCCCGCCGCCTCGGCATATTTGCGCAGCAGCCGGGCACACAGGGCGTGAAAGGTTGTCACTGTCAACCCGCGCACCGGCCCCGCCCCGCTGGCCGAATGCTCAAGCAAATGTCCGATGCGTTCTCGCATCTCCCCGGCGGCTTTATTGGTAAACGTCAGCGCCAGAATTTGCCATGGTTTCACCCCTTGACCCAGCAGGTGGGCGATCCGCCTGGTAATGACCCGGGTTTTGCCCGAACCCGCAGCCGCGAGCACCAGCACCGGCCCCTCGCCGTGGAGCACCGCCTCGCGCTGCGGGGGGGTCAGGTCCTTCAGAAGCGAGTCATCTGGCCCCAGTCTCGGAGCCGTCCAAGGCCGGGGGGGGCTTGGCGAAGGCGAATTCTCGGGCACATGGTCCATTCTTTCGGAGGGTAGCCCGCGTCTACAAACTCCAAACGACGCCGGGACCAGCCTTGTCCGTGCAGAACCCGGGAAACCCGTACTTCGGGGCGGGCGTGAAGGAACTTGCGATTTTCATGAAACCGCCTAACCTCTAGCCGGGTATCTGTAGTCGCCCCCCGCTCGTGGGAGGCAGATCATGTGTTCGCGACCAGGTCGCGACACGTTTGTACATCGCGGCCCACCCTTGGCCGCGATCACGGAACGCCGTTGCCGCCGTGGGGGTTGGTGCGGCGTCCCGTAGGCCCTTGTGTTCTCGGGGCCGGCTCTTGTGTTTGCGGAGCCAAAATGGGTTTTGTAGTGGGCAGGAGCACAGGCCGGACCGGGCCGGGGTCCGGGCGCTCCTCCCACGCGCTTTCCGAATTGCAATCTTGCTCGTTGATAGAGCACCAAGAATAAGAATAGTTAGGAATCTCTCGTAAGTTTCCACAAAGAATCCACAGGTAGCTGGAAATCTCGCCAGCAGGGGAAATCTTTGGTAAGCTCACTGAGCGTCGATGTTCGAACCGAGTCTGCTTGCGATGGAGGTTCATCATGCGTCGTCTTTCCCTCTCTCTCTCTCTCTCTCTCTAAGTGGCTTGCCATGTGCTTGGCGCTTATAACCGCTCATCAGGCGGCGAAGGCTCAATCGCAGTTTCACGTGGCCCCCATTAACTTCTCACAAGGCGCTTGGCAGTACCGCGCCATCTACGACAGCAGCCAACAAGCGCCGGCGGTGGTTGCGATCTTGGCCATTGCACAGCAAAGCTCGACCGTCGGCGACAACCTTGTCGCAGTTATTTATTTTCGGAACTCCGACGGGCACAATCTTGCAAACGACACCTGGACCAGCAAGTCATGGGATTCGACTGATCCGAAAGAGGTCTTGGCGAGCGTCGTCAGCAGCTACAACTTGGTGTTCGACGACGACCTCGCGAACTTGGGCACCTCCGTCGATGATGTCGCAAGATTTGGAGTGCCTCCTGACCCCGAAGATTACGAGAACGGACTCCTCGGCGGAGACCCATTGGCGCTGGCTGTGGCCACCGACCCAAACCACGACGACATCATCGACCTCCTGACACTTGCCGGCTACAAGGCGGCGGATGTGCCCTTTGAGAAGCTAGCATCCAGCCTTGCCTGCGGCTCTAAAGCCGTTTTGACCGCGATGGCCGCAACCGCCGAGCAAGTTGCGGCCATGCCGGTCTTCGATACCTCCGGGGCCGACCCCAGCGTGACTGCAAACAGTCGTGCCATGGCGCTCAGCCAGACCTACTCCGGCACGCTGAGCACAGTCTGCCCCGGAGCGCCTTCGTTGCCGATCGGGCATATTAAGGAAGTGATTCGGCTCCCGATTTCCCCTTGGTTTGATCCGTTTACGCACGGACCAGTGTGTAATGGGTCATTCTGCACTTGGTCCCGAGAGGTGCGGGTTCGCAAGATTCGTGTATGCGTATCGGGCACCACAGTGTGCATTCAAACCAAGGACGTAACGTGCGGCGATACCGTGGCTTGTCCGCAAACCCCGGGAGCGCCGCCAGCCCAGCCACCGTGCGTCGTTCCCCCCGCTGTTCCACTGAACCCGGTTCGTTTGAGCTGTGAACCCGACAATACACCTGGCTACCAACCACCATGTGCGGCTTGCGGCGACGCTGTTCAATAAAAACTCAAGGCGACCGAAAAACTCCATTAGGTCAATGGAATCGGTCGCGTCGCAGCGGCGGCCTTATCGGTCGCCGCTGCTTTATGCTGCGGACGCTCAAAAAGATCGTGTTACGAGCCCTGACGCTCAGTGCGATCCTTCAGATCATTGTAGTGGTGGCGTCCGCGAGTATCTCGCGGAGCTATCTAAGTCCCAATATTGGCATGCTTCCCACAAGCAAAGTGCAGCTTCACATTTGGGGAACTAAAATAGTAACTGTAAAGTCTTTGCGTCATTGGAGTATACAAATACGCCAGTATTTATGTCAAACCAGCCCGGCGGCAGTACCAGACCCGATAGAGCTTTCGGCATTCGGCCCCGCCGTCGGCCCGGCCGTGCTTGAGATCTGCCGGAGTACAACGAAGGAAAATGCGTACGCGTGGGTCTACGCAGCCGAGATTGGTTTTCCTTTCCCGTGCATGACTCGTGAACTTGTGGTGCCTACGGAGCCCGTGATCCTATTTAAAAGTTCAGTGGTTTCAGGAAAAAGTTTGCCGCCGCCTACTCGTGTTGTTTGGGGCTTTCGGTTTTTTGCTTTTGTGGCCGACCTGTGTGTTTTGACCGTGGCGTTCACCGCGATTCCGCTTTTTCGACTCTGGCGGCGATCGCGCCGTGCCCGCCGTGGCTGCGCGCACTGCGGCTATTCGCGGGCCGGGCTCGATGGCCGCGATCGCTGCCCCGAGTGTGGGCGCGAGTGGGTGAGCGGCGTAGCGCCCTCCGCACGCCCGGGATGAGCGAAGCGAATCCCGGGCCTGCGCCAACATTCCTGGCGCGGAGCGAGACTCGCCGTAGCATCGCACTTGCTCAGCGCACGTCGGGGAACTCGGATGTCGGTCCTTCTGGCGCCTCGCCTTTCCAGAGTCGGCTGGATTTGTTGATCGACTCCGTCCAGATTTTCCCAACCTTGTCGAAGTACTGGTTTTGTACCTGAGCTCTGCAGGCTACTGGATCAGGTGCGGCCGCGCATGCCGCGTCCTCGCGATCGCGCCACGCCTCGACTTCCTCAAGCTTGCTCCCCCGCTCCACGCGGACTTTCGCCATCTCGGTGCCCCAGTCGCGAGATGGAGCACAGGCGCCCAGCGCCAGCACCCCCGCCAGCGCGGCCGTCGCCGCCATGCCAACTTGAACATCGCGTGATCGCATAAGTGGCTCCAGCCGGCCCACAGTCTTGGTTCAATAAAAAAACGCGGCGACCGGCCGGAGCCCGTCGCCGCGAACTGTATTCATGTTATGTCAGGCCGCTCAGTGCGCCGCCGCGTGCTCCGGCCTCGGGGCCGCCTTCATCGCCGCCTCGAGGTCAATACCGAGGTGCTTGGCCACCCGCTGCCCGTAGTCCGGGTCAGCCCGGAAGAAGTGACACAACTGGCGATGCTGCACTTCGAGGCGGGCCTGGCCCAACACGCCCGCGATGCGCTTGGCCAATCGCTCGCGATGGCCCTCATCAAAGAGCTTGTACAGGTTGCCGACCTGGGTGTAGTCATCGTGGTCGATGGTCGAGTCGTAGCGGGCCACGATCGCCGAGCCCAGGTTCCAGGCTGGCTCGTCCAATGCGGGGGTGGGCTTGGGAGCGCCTGGCACGGTGTTGGGCAGGTAGTGGGGCGCACTTCCATACGGGGCGGCCGTCATCGCCCCATCCCGCATGTAGTTCATCACCGGGCACTTGGGCTTGTTCACCGGGAGCTCGCGATAGTTGGTGCCCACGCGATGCAGGTGGGCATCCTGATAGCTCATCAGCCGCGCCTGCAGCATCTTGTCGGGGCTCGCGCCGATGCCCGGCACCAGCGCGCTGGGGTTGAAGGCCGCCTGCTCCACTTCGGCGAAGTAGTTCACCGGGTTGCGATTCAGCTCCAGCACGCCCACCTCGATGAGCGGGAAGGCTCCGTGGGGCCAGACCTTGGTGAGATCGAACGGGTTCCAGCGGAACGCATCCGCCTGCCCCTGCGTCATGATCTGCACGCTTACCCGCCACTTGGGGAAGTCGCCTTTGGCGATGGATTCAAAGAGGTCGCGCTGGTGGGTTTCGCGATCGCCCGCGATCTTGGTCGCGGATTCTTCGTCCGTCCAGTTTTTGATTCCCTGCATGCTCTTGAAGTGGAACTTGCACCACACCCGCTCGTTGGCCGCGTTGATGAACGAGTAGGTGTGGCTGCCATAGCCGTTGAGGTGCCGATAGCTGGCGGGAATCCCGCGATCGGAGAAGAGAATCGTGACCTGTTGCAGCGATTCGGGGCACTGGCTCCAGAAGTCCCACTGCATGTCCATGTTGCGCAGGTTGGTCTCGGGGTGGCGCTTCTGGGTGTGGATGAACATCTGGAACTTGTACGGATCGCGCACGAAGAAGACCGGCGTGTTGTTACCCACCAGGTCCCAGTTGCCCTCGTCGGTGTAAAACTTCACGGCAAAGCCACGTACGTCGCGCTCCGCGTCGGCCGCCCCGCGCTCGCCCGCGACCGTCGAGAACCGCAGAAACGCGTCGGTCTTCTTGCCAACCTTCGCGAAGAGCGACGCTTTGGTGTACTTGGTGATGTCGCCCGTGACGGTGAAGGTGCCGTGGGCCGCCGAGCCCTTGGCATGCACCACCCGCTCGGGGATCCGCTCGCGATTGAAGTGCTGCATCTGCTCCAGCAGCGAGACGTCCTGCATCAGCAGGGGCCCACGCGGGCCGGCCGTCAGCGCCTGCTGCGTCCCGATCGGGGCCCCGTCGGCGTTGGTCAGTTTGGGGGGTTGGCCGTTCGTTGATCCGTTTGTCTGTGCCATCGGTGTGCCTCCAGGTAAGTGCGTCGCCAAAGGGAATGCCAGCTGGACTGGCCTCCCTAGAAAGATTCTAAGCTAGTGTCGGCTTGAAATCTTCGGCTGTCAAGTCGGCGGGGCGGGACGTCCTGGCTACCTTGGGTGAGAATGCTCGTTGATGAGGTTTGGAGTCGTCTGCCGTTGATAACGGGTGTGGAGGCCGTCGCGCTGGGGGCTACCGCGCTGGGAGGTGACTCGAGCTTTTCCGGGCGCGTGCGTTGCGAGCCGCGGAGCCTGCACATCGACTGGTTCGAGTCAGGCGTCACCCGCCGCGATGGGCGCGAGTTCGTGGCGACCAATGCCTATCGGTTTTCCCGCGAGACCCGCACGCTCCACATCGCGCACTTGCGACTGGGAGAGCCAGTTCACCTGGTCTCGCTCCCCGACGCTGCTGAAGATCTCGTCTCAGCTTCGCCTCACGTCTGTGGGCCAGACCTCTACTCCCTCCGCATCACCCTCGTGCCCCGCGGCCTGCTCCTGCACTGGCACGTCGAATCCCCTCTGGGCCTCGCCACCCTCCGGGCAACATACTCCCTGCCTTGATTCTGGGAGAGACATCGCGAAGCGGGTCGCCGCTTGCCTTATGCCTGCTTCTTCTCATCGAGAAACTCAACAGTCGCCTGCCGCCGCCGGTCCACGCTGAGCCTCAGCACATCCGGCCGGGAGTAGTGCCCGCTGGGGTCAAAGTTCTGTCGCTCTTCGCGCACCCGCGCCGGGTCGATCTCCGCGAAGATCAAACCCTCGCGCCCGACCACCGGGGGGACCACCCAGTCCCCGTTCGGCCCGGCCACGCACGAGCCCCCGTCGCAGTACTCCTCCCCTTCGCGCACCCAAGCCTCGCGCCCGGGCAGGCCCGCCGGCACGTCACTCGCCCGCATGATCGCACTCGCCGAGATGACGTACGACCGACTCTCCTTGGCGATCATTCGGGTGATGTCGTCGGTATTCCGCTTCGAGCCAGGCCACAGTGCCACATGCAGTGTCTCGCCCTGGGCGTACAACGCCGCCCGGGCCATGGGCATCCAGTTCTCCCAGCAGTTCAGCGCCCCGACCTCAAACTCGCCCACTGCGTGGGTCAGCAGCCCCGCCCCGTCGCCAATCCCCCAGCTCAGGCGCTCTTCGTAAGTCGGCATGAGCTTGCGATGCACCGAGAGCACCTGCCCTGCCTCTTCCCCTCGCCCACCGATGAACACCCGTGAGCAGTAAATCGTGTTCCCGCCCCGGTCCAGCCCGCGCTCGGCTACGCCCAGCACCACCGCGATGCCCCCGGCTTTAGCCGCTTGAATGACTTCCTTCAGATCCCCTCCATCGGGCCCGATGCGTACCGCCTGATCGAGATACAGGCTGTGCAGGGCCTTCACCGACGGCTCATTGAAGCGGGCTGCGTTGGTGCGGCTCAGCCACACCGGGTAGCCGGGCACGCAGGTTTCGCCAAAGGCCACCAGTTCTGCCCCGGCGCGGGTGGCATCCTCAACCGCACTCACCACCTTGGCCAGCGTCTTGGACCTGTCGAGAATCACCGGCGCGATCTGGGCTATGGAGATCTTCATAGATCATCGTTGGATGTCCGCGGCCTCCCGGCGATACCGCGTTCGCCAGCCCCGCCCGCCTTCAATCCGCCCGCATCGCCCCCATTTGCGCGCCGTTTCCTGGCGATGGAACAAAACCCGGCCCGGTTGCCAGGGTCGCGTGGTAGTATCTGCCAGCCGGTAGGAGGTTGGCACATGCGCAGTCACTCTCGATGGCTCCAATGCTCGGCTTCGAACGCCCTAGTTGCTGGCTTGGGCCTCCTCTTGGCGGCTCTGGTCGCTGGCTGCTCGGGCGGGCCCTCCGCCTCGCAGATCACCCCATGGCGCGACGGCATCAACGCCGTGCGCGAGCAATCCGACGCGGCGTTTGCCGCCACCAATCTCTTGGCCCGCGACAATCAACTCGCGTATGCCATCACCCAGCCCACCCTACAGGAACAACTTTTCCGGCCCGCGCTGGATGGCGAGAGCATCCGCCGCTGGGACGGGGCCCTCGATGTGCTTTCCTCATACGCCGCTGGGGTTGCCACCCTCGTGGATACTTCCAACGCGACCAAGACCGGCACCATCGCTGCGTCGCTCGCCGAGCAGATCGCCATGCAGGCCCGTTCGACGCTTTTTCAGGCTCGGCCGGGCCTGAGCAGCGCGATCGCTAAAGTGGGGGAGGCTTTGGCGCGAGCCCAGGCCCAGTCGCAGGCGCAAGCGATCCTGGCCGACGCCGACCCCGCAGTCCAGGAGCTTCTGGCCGCCCTGCGCGAGACGATCGCCCAGAGCGACGCCGAGGGAACCACCACCGGGGTGATCGCGACGGTGAGCGCCAACTGGGGGCTGCGGCTTGCAGAGCTTCAAGCCCGGTATCTTGAGCCGGGGGCCGACCGAGCCGAGATCGCGAGCACCTACGCGGATGCGCTGGCGCGGCGCGATGCCGCCATCTCGACGCTGGTCGGCGTGCAACGCTCGCTTGACTCGCTCGCGCTGGCCCACGCCCAGTTGGCACGAGGGCAGGTGGTGGACACGACCACCCTGCTCGCCCAGATCCGCGAATACGCCGCCCTGGCCCGCGATGTGCTGAAAGACCTCCAGCCCGCCCCGCAGTAAACCAC
>JAKFUN010000186.1 GCA_021732675.1 Phycisphaerales bacterium | reverse complement strand
CGGCAGCAACACCACATCCTCCGGCGCGACATGCAACCAAAGCTCACTGCCCGGACGCTCAAAGCCCGCCGCCGCCGGACTACCTGGATTCGACACCGTCACCAACACCACGCCCGCCGCCCCCAAATCCACACGGTGCTGGGCCGAGTCGCCCAGATAAACGCTCTCCTGCAGAACGCCTTTCAGCGCATTTGACGCTCCAGCCCGCGCCAAGGTCATCGCCTCGTGCCGGATCGACACCCGAACAGGGGATGTTGTCTTTGCGCCAGTTGGCAATGCGCTGCGGGCCAACAGCGAGCCAATGGCGGTTTCAACCATAACTCCATCATCCGCAATACTTTGCAACTTTGCTTCTAGAATATTTGTTTCACCAAGGAACTCGGCCACAAACCTTGACACCGGTGCCCGGTAGAGTTGCCGGGGCGTTCCGATCTGGGCGATTCGCCCGGAGTTGAGCACCGCCACCCGGTCGGCCATGCTCATGGCTTCCTTCTGGTCGTGGGTCACGTAGATGGTGGTGATCCCCGACGCCTTACACACGCGCCGGATTTCGCCCCGAAGCTCCAATCGCAGCTTCGCATCAAGGTTCGACAGGGGTTCATCCAGCAGCAGCACCCGGGGGCGAATCACCAATGCCCGGGCCAGCGCGACCCGCTGCTGCTGCCCCCCAGAGAGCTGCGTGGGCTTGCGTTGTGCGTAGGCCTCCATCCGCACTGCCCCAAGCGCCGCCATGACCTGGCGTTCGCGCTCAGCGGGAGGCACTTTGCGCACCTCCAGACCAAACGCGACGTTTTGCGCCACTGACATATGGGGCCAAAGCGCATAGGACTGAAAGACCATCCCGGTATCGCGCTTCTCGGGGGACCAGTAGGTGACGTCGTGTGTGCCCGTGTCGTCCTGAAAGGTGACGGCGCCGGAAGTGGGCTCAATGAACCCGGCGATCATGCGCAGCAGTGTCGTCTTGCCGCAGCCGGAGGGCCCCAACAGGAAGAAAAGCTCACCAGCTTGAATGGTGAGGCTGACGGCGTCCACCGCGACGACGGGGGCGCTTCCCATTGACGCCGGGTACGACTTCGTGATTGAGTTAATGGCGACAGTGGTGGGCATGGTCGCGGGCAATGTAGCACGACGGATCACGCAGCGGTGCCAGCTCGACCAACCTCGTGGCCGCGAACCCTTGCGATGTAAACGCGGCGCGAAGATCGGGTCAAACTCGCTTCGCGCCGCAACCAGCGGCATCAACCTCACCCCACGCGATCGCTCTGGCCATAAACACCTGCGAACATGCCGCTTAGGCTCATCTCGCTCCACAACCATCAGCCACGCACACGGGGCCAAACTGCCGAGCCTTTGCGCTGATCTGACACAACCCACATGAATCCCCCCCAAAGCCGCGATCGCCCGTTTGGAGCATCACAGCTCCCTCGCTAGGCTGACGACCCCGATCGGGGTTTTCGCGAATCTGAAATACGCTCGACATCCAGAAACCCCAAGTCTGGACAGAGAGTGAGTAGTCGAAGGCCCGCCACTCGCGGGCCTTCGACGTTTTTTTCGCCCCGCTCGCGACGCCCCGCCCCCGAGCCTGCTCATCCACCCGTCTAGCATCATCTCGATGCCTCGGCGTTCTCCCCAACAAGCCCTCGACATGCTGCGTCGCTCGCGGGTCTGGCCCAAGCCCGAGCAATCCATCGCCCCCATCGTCGAATCGATCCGCAAAGGTCTGGCGGCGCAGGCTCACGCCGGAGGAGGGCTCTACGAAGCCTGGGCCAAGTTTGCCCCCCCAAACCTTGTCTCTAGCGGAGCAGTAGGGGCCCTCTCGCAAGGGGGCGTTCTCACCATCAAAGCCACCAACGCCAGCGCCAAGTTTGAAATCGAAGTGTGGCTGCGCAGCGGGGGCCTGGCCCAACTTCGCGACGCCTGCTCCCGCACTCTCCGGCGCGTCAAGGTGGTCTGAACCCCCTTTCGCCGTTTCCAATTCAAACATACTCAGAGGAAAAGGACGACCCCATGGATTGCCCGATGTGTGCCGCACTCCTCGCTCCCAAGGGGCTCACGCCCCTCAAGCTCTTCGACGAGTGCGCGGCCTTTCTCAACGACAAGCAAGGCTGCGCCGGCTGGTGCGTGCTGGTGCTCCGCGAACATGTCGAACACATGGACGCGATGCCCGTGGAGCGTCAGCAACGCATCTTCGCCGAAGTCGCCCAGGTCGCCAGGGCCCTTCGCGCCCACTTTGGCTCCGTGCGGCTCAACTACGAGTGTCTGGGCAATCAGGTCCATCATGTTCACTGGCATCTGATCCCTCGGCACGCGGCGGACCCAGACCCAAAGAACGCCATCTGGGGTTGGCCTGCCGAACAACTGTCGGGCACCATGACCCCGGACGCGCGGGCCGCGCTCGCCAAGCGCCTCGCGGCCTTGCTCGCGTGAAGGGACTTCGAGACTTCTAGAGCCACTTCAAAGCAACCCGAGCGGGTTTCTCGTGTGGCATGGCACTCCGTGCCGTAATCCGGCGCGGGGAGCCGGACTACCCCAGTGCACCTGAACTGAGTCCGCGCTAGACCCACAGGGTGTCAACCCTGCAGCACCCGGCGGCAGAACTCATGAGTCAGCGCGTGCCCCGAGCGGGTCGCCACCACCCGTGCGTGCAGCGGCGCGCCCAGCAACGCCAGGTCACCGATCAGATCCAGCAGCTTGTGCCGGGCCGGCTCGTGCTCCATTCGCCACGCATTGTCGATCGGTCGCCCATCATCGCCGACAACCAGCATCTCGGCGGGCGAAAGATGCCCAAAGAGCCCCAGCGCCCGGGCCTGATTCACTTCTGCAAGCATCGAAAAGGTTCGGGCCGGGGCGATCTCGCGTGCAAAGGTGGCGGGCTCGCCCCGCCAACTGGCCCGTTGCGGGGGCAAGGGCGAACCGGGGCCATAGTCGAGCTCGTACACGTACTCGATGGGTTCGTTCGCGGGCAGAGGCGTCGCGATGATGCTGGCGTTGCCGTGGCACACTTCGACCGGGGCCTTGAGCAGCAACGGCGCGGGAGAGGCCGCCGTCAGCCCGCTCGCCAAGGCCACAAACTCGCGGGCCGACCCGTCGAGAATGGGTGCCTCGACCCCTTCGAGCATCACGTCAACATTCCACACACCCAGCCCCGCGAGCGCCCCCATCACGTGCTCGATGGTGGCAAAGACCCGCGCCCCCGCAGCGATCGACGTGTTGCGCACCGGCACTCCCGCTGGCAACCCGGTCCACTGCGTGCCCGAGTGCTGCTGCGCGATCAACCCCGGAGCCGTCTGCCCTGACGCAGGATCGCGCCAACGGATACCCCCGGCCGCAGGCAAGAAGGAGAGCCTGGCCGGCCCAGCGCCAAAGAGGCCCACACCATGAATGGATCGTGCGAGACGCGCGTCGGTCATACCCACACCTTACGCGAGCGTCAGGTCGTGATCGGCAACGTCGTCACGAAGGCCGGGTTGTTGGCCGTTGGCAGGTTGTTGTTGAACCGCACCCGCACCGTGGTGGGGAAGCTCGGCGCCACGAAGAAGGAGTTCGTGACCTCCCTGTACACCTGGATTCGCCCGATGCGGCTCGTCCCGGTTGCGAAGGTATCGTCGCTGTTGAGGAACTGGTTGTCGGTGCTGCGAATCCCCGCGGCGATAAGCGAGTTGATCACCGAGCCCCGCACCGTGATCTCCGTGATCACACTGGCGCGATAGCTGTCAGCGTCGGAGCCCGTTCCCCCCAGCAGCACGTCGTTGCCCAACTGAGCGCCAGCGAGAATCCGCCCGTTGCGGATGTTCCCGCCCACGAAGATCCGGTTGATCTGGGTAGCAGCAATCAACCCCTCGAAGTTGCCGGTCACCGAAAAGAACTCGACGGTCGCGCCGATGGTCCCGGTGTAGTCGGGCGTGGCGCTGCCAAACTCCAGTCGGCGAACACCCGAGGCCAATCGCCAGGAGCCACTGACGCGTCCCCTGACACTGACCTTCTCTACCGAAAACTGCCCGCGATCGTTCTGCGACGTGAGGGTCACCGAAGGCTGAAAGTCCCCGCCGGATGAGAAGGTGATGATTGAGGGAACAGAAAGCAGGTCACCCCCGCCATTGGTGTCCACCCAGCTCCGCACGTCGAAGCTGTTGAATGGGACATCGGCGGAAACAATCGCGTCCCGCACCGTGCCCAGCGCCACCACGGGGCTGGAAAAGAGGAAAAAGCCCTCGTTGGTGCCCGACCACAACAGCGTGCCGCTGGTCAACCCTCCGATCGAGAAGAAGCCCACCCCGCCGGTGACGTTCACATTCCCGTTGACCACGATCCGGTCCGCGATGACGCGCTTGATGACGCTGTTGATTTCCAGCCCGTTGATCGTGGAGGTTTGCCCGGCCCGCGCGTTGGTGGTGATCAGCAGATCAGATCGCGATCCGCCCGCGTTCAGCGTCACGATCGTCCGACCATCATCGTTGCGCACGCTCCCCGAGCCCGTGCCGTTGATCCGCAGCGTGATGCTCGTCCCGTCGGGCAGGGGAATCGTCAACGGAACCCGCACGCCCCCCTCGCCGGTGCCAAAGTCGTAGTTGATGTCCACCGTGCCGGTCGCGACCACCTCGTCGTTGGCGGCGTTGCCGTCAAGGCCTGAGATCCGCGCGATGACGTTGTACGTGCCCGCTTCCAGCGCGCGCCGCCCGCTCGGCGGGTTCACGTCCTTGGGTTCCAGCACGTTCACGCTCAAGACCCGCCGCTGGCCCACCTGCACACTGGGGACCGCCAGCGTCGCGAATCGCGCGTCGTTGCTGTCGAAGGTCGTGTCGGTGGAAAGAAACAACTCCACGTTCCCGCGATTGCGGTACGTTTCGGTCCCCACGTTGGTGACGGCGATGTTGAGCTGGATCCGATCCGCGCTGCTGCGCCGATCAAAGAAGTTTGAGACGTTGGTGCTGGTCAACGAAAGATCAGCCGCCAGCATCGCCCGAGGCTCCAAAGCCTCCATAGCCCCGCGGCCAGCCGAATCCGGAGCAGTCAGCCCGAGCAGTCGACGAAGGTAGTTCATGGTTCGCGCTTCCTCTTCTGATTTGGTCCCGATACCTAGGGGTGGCTTTTCTTGCACGTCAACACGGCCGGTTGGTCAGCTGCTGTCACCCGGACCCTCCAGCACGCCAGCGTGTCGGCACACTGACTGGTCAGCGCGGGCCCTGCGACCCAACCCGGCGAACGAGCCTTCCCCGCCGCCTGCCAGACTGTATCGGTAGAATCCGGCGTCAGGTCGCTTCCGGTCGCCGCGGCGGGGCAAAAAACCTGGATTCCGGAGACTTTATCTGATATCACCCAGAACAAAGACCGTGCTAGGGCTCCTCCTGAGCCTCCTCGGTGGCGGCATCATCATCTACGGCGCAAGCCTGGCAATCCTGGCCTTGGTGGGGATGTATCAGGGAGCATTGGAGCACCCGCTGGATGACCCCAAAGGGGGCGAGCAGAGCGTCAGCCGCGACATGCTCGCCGGAGTCAAGATCGGCGCCATCGGCGTGGTCCCGCTCCTGGCCGGGTCGATTCTCACCAAAGTCGGGCTCTTTCAACGTCTGGCGGCTAAACGTACCACTCCTCCACCCCGGCCCTGAAACCCAGCCCCCTCCAAGCAGTGGGGGGCAAGCAGTGGGGGAGTCCTTCCCCCCGCCCAACACGCGATTACCCTCTGCTCGTGCCAGGCCACGCGAAAACTCCCGCACGAGACGGCGCCACGCGCATCGTCGAGACCCTGCGCCGCGCCGGATACACCGCCTTCTTCGCCGGCGGCTGCGTTCGCGACGAACTGCTCGGACGCCAACCCGACGACTACGACATCGCCACCGATGCCGTCCCCGAACGGGTGATGCACCTCTTCCCCCGCGCTGGCGAAGTGGGCAAGAGCTTCGGGGTGGTGCTGGTTCAAGCTCCGGGCTCGCGACAGATGGTCGAGGTCGCGACCTTCCGAGCTGATGGGGCCTATTCGGACAGCCGCCGACCCGACTCTGTGCGCTTCAGCACCCCGCAAGAAGACGCGGCCCGGCGCGACTTCACCGTCAACGCTCTCTTTCTGGATCCCCTCACCGGGCACATTTCAGACTTTGTGGGGGGCCAAGCCGACCTCGCGGCCCGAGTGCTGCGGGCCGTCGGCAACCCCGACGCTCGCCTGGCCGAAGACCACCTCCGCGCCCTGCGCGCCGTCCGATTCGCCGCCAAGCTCGGGTTTGAGATCGAGCCCGCGACGGCCCGGGCCATCCGCCAGCATGCCAAAGACCTCAAGGGCGTGAGCCGCGAGCGAATCGGCGACGAAATCGAACGAATGCTCCAGCACCCATCTCGCGCCCGGGCCGCCCGCCTCCTGCGCGAGCTGCACCTCGAGCGCCCCGTCCTTGACGCCGAGTTCCCCGCTCCTTTAGGCCACTCTCTCGAGTCGCTGCCCATCGAAATGCCCTTCATCGGAGCCCTGGCAGCCTGGGCGCTAGACCTGGGCTGGAACCCCGCGGCCCCCGACGCCGCCTCCACCCGCGAACGCCTGGTTGCCACCTGGCGCCCGGCGCTGTGCCTGAGCAACGAAGATCGCGATGGACTGGCCTCCACCCTTGGAATCATGACTTCGCTGCTTTCGGCCTGGCCGGGTCTGGGTGTGGCCGCCCAAAAACGCCTCGCCGCCCGGCGCGAGTTTGCCCTCAGTCTGACCGTTCTGTCTACTATCGCGAATGCCGTCGCTGAGACCGTAGAGGCACACGTCCGAAAACTAGCAGGGACCCCCTCGGGCATCTCGCCCCCGCCGCTGTTGACCGGGGACGAGCTCATTCGCATGGGGTTTCCACCGGGTCCGGCCTTTCGGGTCATTTTGGACTCGGTGTACGACGCCCAATTAGAAGATCGGGTACAAACTTTGGAGTCGGCGCGGGAACTCGCCAGGGCCCTTGGCGTCTAAAGCCATGGGAGGCTCCTGCCTTTCGGCGGGGCAACTGGCCGACAGATTGTCTACGCTTTGCAAATGGTTGGAAAATCGTGCGTTTGACCAAGACCAAGGCTTGGTCACGGACGAGTGTCGGCTCGATGCGAATGGCGGGCGAGCTGGCCAATAGGCAGCTTTTTGAGTACAGGAGCACGCGATGAGGCAGTTCAGGCACGCGATGTTGGGTCTGGTGTGGGCGAGCGGGGTGGCGATCTCGCTGAGTACGGCGATGCCGAACTTTGCGAGTGCCCAGGTTCCGGCTCCCGCCAATCCCAACGCGGCCTCCAAGGCCGACGACAAGGCGGACAGCAAGAATGTCATGGTCATCTTCAAGAGCGGCAAGACCCTTGAAGGGGTGCTGATCTCCGAGACTTCGACCGCAGTGAAAATCAAGGGAAAGGTCGCCGGGCTCGACTTTGAATCCGAGTACCAGAAGTCGGAAATCCTCAATATCAAGCGTGGAATCACGCTGACGACCGACGCGCCCGCCCCGGGCGCGGCTCCACTCAAGGCCGACGAATCCGCCCCCCCGCAATCCACCGACGGCAAGCTGAAGTACTACTGGATTGACCTCAAGGGCAAGTTCGGTGAGGAGATCAGCCAGACCCCGATCAAGGAAGCCGTGGCAGACGCCAAGAAGCTCGGGACCGACATCATCATCATGCGGATTGAGAACGACTTCACCGATCGCTCGGGGCTCAAGCAGCTCGACAACGACTCGGCCAACTTCGACGAAGTCTTTCGCGCCGAGCAGATCGTACCGATCTTTGCCGAGCAGATCCCGCGCGAGTGGGACAAGAAGCCGCGCGTGGCGATGTGGGTGAAGCAGGCGATGGCCGGGGCGGCTCTCATGCCCTTCATCGTGCCCGAGCTCTACTTCACTTCTGACAGCCGCATGGGCGGGATCGGCAACCTCAGCTTCATCTTTGAAGGCACGGGCGATGAAATCGTGCGCGAGAAGCAACGTTCGCTGCGACTCGGACACGCCGAGGGGTGGGCCAACGCCGGCGGGTACGACTATCGCATGGTTCGCGCCATGGCCCGCGCGGAATATGTTCTTTCGGTTCGCTATGTCAACGGCAAGCCCGAGCTCTTCGAAGGCTACCCGCAGAACCCGGGCGAAGAACTGCTGACCGACGACGGCAAGGAAGCCAACCACGACACCGACCGCCAGCGGGTGGACGGAACGGGCAACGACGTGCTCACCCTCGATGCCACCATCGCCAAGAAGCTGGGAATGTCCAAGGGCACGGTCGACTCCAAGGACGACCTGCTGATCGCGATGGGGATTGATCGCAGCGGGGTGGAAGCCTCGGGGCGCAGCAAGTACATCATGTCCAGTTGGGCAGACGGGATCGAAGCCAGCAAGCGGAAGATCCGCAACTTGGCCCAGGACTACCAGCGGGTGCAGGTCGCTGCCCCGGCCGACTACGCCGCCCGTACCAAGGCACGGGGCCGGCGCAGCGCCATCCTCAATGAAATCAAGGCTGCCATCACCGGGCGCTTCAAAGAAGCCCTGTCGCAGCGCTGGCTGGGCGAGAACGGCATCCCGCCCGAGGATGTGATCAACACCCTCCTGGAGCAGATCAAGATCGAGCAGCAGAAGGACAAGAAGTAACCCAACCGGGCGAACGAACTTGGCTGATTGGTAGTACAAAGACTCGTCGGCGAACGACATGTTTCGGTGAATGAAGGAGCGAACGCGATGAACAGAGTCTGGTCCAAAATGGTGAAGATGCTTGCGGGGATGGCGTGCGTGCTGGCGGCCGCGACGATGGTCGCCTTCACCCCCGCAGCCCAGGCCGCGGACAAGGTGACGCTCAAAGACGGGCAAGTCATCGAGGGCAAGATCGTTCGCGAAGTAGACGGGTTTATCTGGGTGAAGTACACCACCGGGGGGATCGATCGCGAGCAGATGTTCCGCCCCGATGAAGTGACCTCGGTCGATCGCGACACCCCGGCCGCGGCTGACCCGGCCAACACCGACAGCAGCGCCCCAGCCCCGGGCGCGGCCAAACCTGCCGGTGGCAGCGGCGCCCCCAAGGCGGTGGTCATCACCATGGGCTCGCGCGACCCGGAGCAGGGCGAGACGGTGGGTATCTACATGACCGCCCACGCCCTCAAGGAGATGCTCCCGATCATCAAGGAAGAGGTCGGCACCGACGGTTCTGGCGTGGTGGTGCTGCGTGTGACCTCCGGGGGCGGCTTGCTCCTGGAGATCCAGCGGATCTCTGACGAGATTCAGAACGTCTATAAGAAGAACTTCCGCACCGTGGCGTGGATCGACTCGGCGATTTCAGCCGCCGCGATGTCCAGCCACTGCATCGAAGAGATCTACTTCTCCCCCCAAGGCAACTACGGCGCATGCACCGGGTGGTACGGCGCGTTGACCGCCGTCAAGGGGCGCGACCTTGACGAAGTCTTGTTCATGATGGAAAAGATCTCGGCCCGAGGCGGGTACGACAAGCGGATCATGCGATCGATGCAGATCCAGCAGCCCCTCTCGGCGACCATCGACGCCAACGGCGAGGTGAAGTTCTACGAAGACACCAAGTCGGGGGACATTCTGGTCAATCGGGACAATGAGATCCTGACCTTCAACGCCGAGACCGCCAAGCACGTGAAGTTTTCGCGCGGGACCGCCGCGACCACGGACGACCTGCGCAAGCTCATGGGGTATCAGGAGCTGAACTGGGTCGGCAAGCAGGTGAAGGGGACACCCTGGCCCGTCTCCAAGGCCGAGGAATGGAACATCGCGTACCGCAAGCAGGTGAACAAGGACGAGGAGCACGTTCGCGAGTACTTCCGCAGCTATAACCTGCAGATTCAGGCCGCGCAGGGCGAGCAGACCCGCGATGCCCGTGGCAAGTTTGTGAACAAGGCCCGCCAGACGCTCGAGAAGATCAAAGCCGCCTGCCGCAACAACCCCAACTTCGCCCTGTTGCAGCTCAACATTGTCTCCAAGTCTGAACTGGACGAGTTCTTTGAGACCGAAGAGCGTCGCCTGCGCGACCTGCTTCGCTGAGCCGCCAACCAGCCGCCATTCTTCCGAATCCCGGGGCCCGAGCTCCGGGATTTTCGTTTTCTCAAATGGCGGCGGTACCATCACCCATGAAGCACACCCCGCTCGCTCCTGCCTTTGTCCCCGCCGAGCTTGATGCCGCCCGATTCGACGCCATCGAGCCATTGATTAGGTCGCTCCTTACCCGCTCCATTAACTCGGCGGCCGAACTGGAGGCCTGGCTGGTGGATCGCAGCGATCTGGCGAGTGCTATCAGCGAAGCGCGGGCACGCCTCTACATCGCCATGACCTGCAACACCGACGACGAGGCCGCCCAGCTCGCCTACGCCACCTATGTGGAACAGGTCACCCCCAAGCTCTCGCCCCTCTTCTTCGAGCTCGACACCAAGCTCGCCGCCGACGTCAAGGCCCACCCGCTTCCGCTCCGCTTTGACGTGCTGGTTCGCAACGCACAGGCTGATGTAGAGCTCTTTCGCCCGGCGAATGTCCCCATCGAGACCGAGCTCGCCAAGCTCGGGCAGAAGTACGACCAGGTGGTGGGGGCGATGACCGTGCAGTTCGAGGGGCAAGAGCGCCCGCTCACGCAGATGGGTCGCTATCAGGAAGCCCCCGATCGCCCCACGCGCGAGCGGGCCTGGCGCTGCGTCGCGGAGCGTCGTCTGCAAGACCAGGAGGCCATCTCGGGAATTTACGACGAGATGATCGCCCTGCGCACCAAGATTGGCATCAACTCGGGGTTCAAGGACTTCGTCGGCTACGCCTATAAGTCGAACCATCGCTTCGATTACGACGTCGCGGCCTGCGAACGCTTTCACGCCGGGGTCGCCGCGGCCTTTGTGCCCCTCATGCGTTCGCTGGACAGCGAGCGGGCCAGCCTGCTCGGCGTGACGGCGCTGCGCCCGTGGGATATGGCGGTGGATGTCAAAGGCCGCCCGGCCCTGCACCCCTTCGAAGGCGGGGCGGACCTGGTGGCCAAGTCGCAAGTCGTCTTTGCGCGTCTGGATCCGCGCCTGGCGCGGCTCTTTGCTCAGCTTGGCGACGGGCGGGGGCGAGTTCGCAGCGCCGCCGACGCCAGCAGCGCAAAGCTGGACCTTGACAGCCGCAAGGGCAAGGCTCCAGGCGGGTATCAATACATGCTAGAGCGTTCGCGGGTGCCGTTCATCTTCATGAACGCGTCGGGTCTGCACAAGGACGTGCAGACGATGGTGCACGAGGCGGGGCACGCCTTTCACAGCATGCTGTGCACCGATGAGCCCCTGGTGGAGTATCGCTCCAGCCCCATCGAGTTCGCGGAGGTCGCGAGCATGAGCATGGAGCTGCTGACGATGCGCCATCTAGGCCCGGGCGCGGGCGGGCGGGCGTTTTATGACGATGCCGAGGGGCTGCGCCGCGCGTGCCGCGACCAGCTCAAGCGGGCCGTCACGGTTCTCCCCTGGATCGCCACCATCGACGCGTTTCAGCACTGGGTCTACGCGAACCCAACACACACCCGGGCCGACCGGGGAGCGTTTTGGCTCGGGCTGGATGATCGCTTTGGGTCAAGGCTCGACTGGTCCGGGTTGGAACGCACGCGCGAGCTGCTTTGGCATCGCCAGATGCACCTCTTCGGCAGCCCGTTCTACTACATCGAATACGGGATCGCGCAGCTGGGCGCCCTGCAACTGTGGCTTCATTCGCTGGAGCAAGGCGAAGCCAGCGCCGTGGAGCACTACATCAAGGCCCTGAGCCTGGGCGGCACAAAGCCTCTGCCAGAGCTCTTCAAGGCTGCGGGGCTGGTCTTTGATTTTGGTCCAGAGACACTGAAGCGCCTGGCGGACCGGGTGCATGCCGAGCTCGCCAAGCTTCCTGAATAAGACCAAGTAAGACAGTGAAAGAGACTCGCATCGAGCGAGAAAGCCATCATGCCCGACATCAATCACATGACCCCCGACGACTTCCGCCGCCTGGGGTACCAGATGGTCGATCGCATCGCCGACTACTGGTCCACGCTCCAGCACCAGCCCGGGTCCGTGCCGGTGTCGAGCGTCGTGATTCCCGGGGAGATCTATGCAAAGCTCCCCGCCAGCGCCCCCGAAGAGGGCGAAGCCTGGGACGCGATTCTGGCCGACCTTGACCGGGTCGTGATGCCGGGAATCACCCACTGGCAGCACCCCAGCTTCTTCGGCTATTTCTCGGCCAACAATAGCGGGCCAAGCGTGCTGGCGGAGCTCTTCTCCGCCGGGCTGGGCGTGCAGGGCATGTTGTGGGCCACCAGCCCGGCCGTCACCGAGGTTGAGATGCGGGTGATGGATTGGCTGGGGCGGGCCATCGGTCTGCCTGAGGCGTTTCTCTTCGGCGAAACGCCCCTTGCTTCAAGCGGTGGGGGGGTGATCCAGGGAACGGCGAGCGAGGCGGCCTTGGTGGCGATGGTCGCCGCCCGCCAGCGCGCCACCCAGGGCGGGGCCGCCGGGCCCCTGGTCGTCTACACCAGCACGCAGGCGCACTCAAGCATCGCAAAGTCCGCCGCCGTCGCCGGCATCGCTCACTCCACCCACGACCCCGAACGCGTGCGTCTCATCGACGTCGACAACGAGCTGGCCATGCGCCCCGACGCGCTGGCCCGCGAGATGCGTGCCGACATCGCCGCCGGGCGTGTGCCCCTGCTCGTCGCAGCGACCGTCGGCACCACCAGCACGACCGCCGTCGACAGCATCGAGGCCATCGCCCACGAACTCGACCGGCTCAACGCGCCGGTGCGCCCCTGGCTGCATGTGGACGCCGCCCACGCCGGGGCGGCCTTGGTCTGCCCCGAGTTCCGTTGGCTCTCGCAGGGCGTCGAACGGGCCGATTCCTTCTGCTTCAACCCGCATAAGTGGCTCCTCACCAACTTCGATTGCGATTGCTTCTGGACGCGCGACCGGGCGGCTCTGGTCAGCGCGATGAGCATCACCCCGGAGTACTTGCGAAACGCCGCCAGCAGCGCGGGGGTGATCGACTATCGTGATTGGCAGGTCCCGCTGGGCCGGCGCTTTCGCAGCCTCAAACTCTGGTTCGTGCTGCGCCACTACGGGCTCGAGGGTCTTAGAGCCTACATCCGCGAGCACGTGCGCCTGGCCGCGGCTTTCGAGGCGCTGGTGCGAGCCGACGATCGCTTCGAGGTCGTGACGCGCCGCACGATGAACTTAGTGTGCATCGCACTGCGAGCCGCCCCGGGCGAATCACTCGACCACACCAACGCCCGCACCAAAGCCCTTCACCGCACCCTCAACGCCTCAGGCACCATGCTCGTGACGCACACGGTGTTGCCCAATGGGCGCTATGTGATCCGCTTCGCCATCAGCGGCACGTACACCCGCGAGGAGCATGTGGTGGGGGCATGGAATGTCGTGATGCGTCAAGCAGACCAGCTGTCCGCATAAGCCACGCTGATCACTCCTGCCTCGCACCCCCGTCCCCCGCAAAGCATCACGGCCACCCAGTGGGTGGCCGTGACACTGGTGTTCTGCTCCGGTCCAGGGAGACAGATGTCAATCGTCACTCAGACTTCGTCACTTACACCTTGAACTGGTCAACCAGGCGCTTCAGGTCCTCGGCCTGGCGTGAGAGCTGCACCGCGGCTTCCGCGCTCTGCCCGGCGGCCTGGTTGCTCTCGCGGGTCACCGCGTTGATCTGCTGCACGCTGCGCGAGATCTGCTCGATCGCCGCCGACTGTTCCTCCGCCGCCGCCGCGATCGATTGCACCATGCTCTCCACATTCCGGCTGCCCGAAACAATCCGCTCCAGCTTGCCCCCCGCGTCGTTGGCCAGTTCCACACCCTTGGAGACGTTGGCCGCCCCCTGCCGGATGTTTTCGACCGCCCCGCTGGTCTGGGCCTGCACCTCGCGGATGCTGCTCGCAACCTCTTCGGTCGCCTTGGTGGTCCGCTCCGCCAGCTTGCGAACTTCGTCGGCGACGACCGCGAAGCCCCGCCCGTGTTCGCCCGCCCGGGCCGCCTCGATCGCGGCGTTCAGGGCCAGCAGGTTGGTCTGCTCGGCGATGTCGTTGATGACCCCGATGATCTGCCCGATCTGCTCGCTCTTCTTGCCCAGCGAATCGATCGACTTGGCCGACTGCTGGACCTGCTCGCTGATCCCCTTCATCTGGACCACGGTTTCGGAGACAACGTTCCCGCCCTCGGTCGCGTCGCGCCCGCTGTCCTTGGCCGCGGCGGCGGTCTCGGCGCTCTTGCGCGCCACTTCCATCACGCTCTGCGTCGTCTGCTGCAGAGCGGTCGTCATCTGCACCGACTGATCCTCCTGGTTCTTCAGGCCCGCGGCCATTTCCTCGGCGCTGGCCGCGATCTCGGTCGCTGCCGACGCCACCTGGTGCGTCGTGCCCGACACCTGCTTGATCACGTCCTGAATCCGCACCACAAAGGCGTTGAACCAGCGACCCATCTCCCCCATCTCGTCCTGACGATCCTCATCCACCCGCTGGGTCAGGTCACCCTCACCCTGGGCGATGTCGTGCAGGCGATTGATCATTTCTCGCAAAGGCTTGAGCACGCTGCGGCTGATCAGCAGGGCGCTCACAATCCCCACCAGGATCGCCACCCCGGTGTTCACGCCCGCCATGAACTTCGCGGAGCTCATCGCACCCTTGGCTTCATCACTCGACTTCTTCGAGAAATCCGACATCGCCTTGCCAAGATTGCCGCACGCCTCGGCCATCCGCAACCCCGCGGGGTCCAAGGTTTCGCGGCGGGTCTTCCAGATCGCCGCCTGCACCCCGTGTACCTCGACGCCGATCTGCGAGTACTCCTCGAAATCGGCCTTGGAACGCGTGACCAGTGCCTCGTACTCGGTACCTTTGAGATCCTGAGCCAGCTCCGCGATCAGCCCGTTCACGGGCGCGATGCACTCCTCGCCCTTTTTGAACTCGTCCTCGCTATTCGTGAAGAGAAACCGGGCCACCCCGAGCCGGGTCTGGTTCACCAGCGCCAGCGCCTCATAGGCCTTGCGGGCCTGCTCATGCTTCGCGCCTTGATTCAGCTTGCTCGCCAGCTCGTGCAGCGTTTCCTGTGTCCGCAGGCCCACCACCCCGCAACGCTTGTAGAAGATCTCCGTTCGACGGTCGATCAGCCCCACCAACTCCTGCGAGCCACGCGCGTAGACGTCGATATCGCCAGCGATGGGCGTCAGGCGATCATGCAGCGAGGGCTCCTTCAGCTCACTCTTCGCGAGCTTGATCATCTCTTCCGCAGTCCGGGCAGCGTCGGAAACTTCCTGCTTGCGCTTCTCGTTGGGGTCAAGGTTGTACAGGTTGGCCCGCAGTCGCATGTCGCGGATGGCAAGGTCAAGCTCGCCCCCGGCGTCCACACCCTGCACCAGCTCCTGCATGTGTTGAACACTGCGGGCACCCACCCACCCGGTGTTCAGCGCGATCCCGCCCACCCCAGCCAAAAGCGCCAGCGTCAGCCCAAACCCGATCGTCAGCCGTCGTGCAATTGTGAAACGCATTTTTGACTCCCGCGGCCCCGGGCCGCCCCAATCTCATCGCCCGTCGCGAACACACGCAGCATCACAAGCGACCTTCCGACCCATCGGAGCCCGCTCGCCGCAAGTCAAGCGCGACAAGGCTTGAAGACTTTTGGATCCCCTATACGTCCAGCAGGACGCACAAGGAGCGACCTCGATCTCATCGTGGATCAGTTTTTTTGAATCCAGAGCCGCAGGTGGCTTTCCGCCGAAATCCCCTGTACGGGAGTTCCGTTCCCCGTTCAGGGCTCGGGCCTTCTCGGGGATGGGTGGGCCCCAGCACGCACCCGGCCGCCCGCCCAAATGAATCCCCAGACCCCCAAACCCTGGCTCCGCCGCGCCATCGTTCCGCCCCACGCCTATCCTTGACCCCTGGTTTTTCCACCCAGCTTTTTCGGTCAAGGACTGAACTCATGGCGACCACCGGCACCATCTCCCAAGTCATCGGCTCCACCTTCGACGCCCAGTTCCCGGAGGATCAACTCCCCGAGATCTACAACGCCGTCGAGATCAAAGCTCAGACCAAAGCCGGCCCCATCGACCTCGTTGGCGAGGTGCAGCAGCACCTCGGTGGCGGCAAGGTCCGGGCCGTCGCCCTCGGTTCCACCGACGGCCTCACCCGCGGCATGGCCTGCCTCGACCTCGGCGGGCCCGTCACCGTTCCAGTCGGCGAGGTGGTTCTCGGCCGGGTCTTCAACCTGCTGGGCCAGCCCATCGATCGCGCCGGCCCCGTCAACGCCACCAAGCGTTCCCCCATCCACAAGGCCCCGCCCGAGTTCAGCCAGCTCAACCCCAACACCGAAATCCTCCCCACCGGCATCAAAGTCATCGATCTCCTCTGCCCCTTCGTCCGAGGCGGCAAGATCGGTCTCTTCGGTGGTGCAGGCGTCGGTAAGACCGTCGTCATCCAGGAAATGATCGCCCGCGTCGCCAAGAACTTCGGCGGCTATTCCGTCTTCGCCGGCGTGGGTGAACGCACCCGCGAGGGCAACGACCTCTGGCGCGAAATGAAGGAAGCCGCCTACACCGACGCCAACGGCAAGACCGCCCACGTGCTCGACAAAGTGGCGATGGTCTTCGGGCAGATGAACGAGCCGCCCGGCTCGCGTCTCCGCGTCGCCCTCTCGGCCCTCACGATGGCCGAAGAGTTCCGCGACGCCAGCGGCAAAGAAACCCTGATGTTCGTCGACAACGTCTTCCGCTTCACCCAGGCCGGTTCGGAAGTGTCGGCCCTCCTGGGCCGTATGCCCAGCGCCGTGGGTTACCAGCCGACGCTCTCTACGGAAATGGGCCAGCTGCAAGAACGCATCACCTCGACCGACAAGGGCGCCATCACCTCGGTGCAGGCGATTTACGTCCCCGCCGACGACTTGACCGACCCGGCCCCCAGCACAACCTTCGCCCACCTTGACGCCTTCATCGTGCTTTCGCGTTCGATCGCCGAGAAGGGCATCTACCCGGCCGTGGATCCGCTGGCCTCGACGAGCCGAATCCTCGACCCGCAGATCATCGGCGAGCGCCACTACAAGGTCGCCCAGCGCGTGCAGCGAATCCTCCAGCGCTACAAGGACCTGCAGGACATCATCGCGATTCTGGGCGTGGACGAACTGAGCCAGGACGACAAGCAGATCGTGAGCCGCGCCCGCAAGATCGAGCGCTTCCTCAGCCAGCCCTTCCACGTCGCCGAGCAGTTCACCGGCTTCAAGGGTGTCGACTCGAACCTCGAACAAACCATCGACAGTTTCGAGCGCCTCTGCAACGGCGAAGGCGATGACCTCCCCGAGAGCGCGTTCATGTACGTGGGCACGCTGGAAGACGCCAAGGCCAAGGCCGCCAAGATGGCGGCGGGCTAAAGCGGGGAAGGCACTGGGGACTAGGCACCAGGTATGAGGGCCGGCGTCCCGCCTGTCCGCAGAAGGGCGACCAACTCAGAGACACCTACCGACCCCACGCGAGAGCGTGGGGTTTTTCGTTCCTGCGGCAACTGGCACCGACTAGGACGTGCCACCGGATGCCGCTCTGAGGGACTTCTGTGCTCACATGCCGCCAGCACCAACCACGTCAGAGTCGGTCAAACCGCGGCTTCAATCGCACTCCCTCGATGCGACCCGCCATTGCTTCAGCAGCCCGACCGTAAGGGAGGGCGGGCCTCGCTCCTGCACCAAGGTGACACTCGCTCGCGCTTCGGGCTCGTAATGGGCAGCGCGTCGTGACCGGCGGAACCGCCTCTACCCTCCCCCATGCCCCCCATCCTC